>JANNGJ010000059.1:0-3653 GCA_031403815.1 Burkholderiales bacterium
GTCGGCGATCTGCTGCGCCTGCATCGCGGCAAGGTCGGGCAGGGCAGCGCGCAGCCAAGCGTGCAGCTCGGCGCGGTCGCTGCCATCACCGGCGGTGCGGCCGTCTTGCAGGCGTTGCGCGAGTTGGGTCAGGAACACCCGACCGACGCCGCGCTGCTCAAGCAGCGCGCGCACTTCTTCGAGCGAGGCCACGCTGCAGGTGTCGAGGCGGTCGCAGCACAGGTTGGCGACTTCGCGGGCGGCCTTGTTGGTGGCCACGCGTTCGGCCAGGCGGCGCAGGTTTTCGATCAGCACCACGCGCAGAGTGGTCGGCAGAGCCCACATTTCGGCCAGCTTCAGTTCGCGCGTTTCCTGGTAAGCGCACAGGTACTGCGTCAGCAACGCTTCGTCGAAGGCGCCGTCGGTGTGGGCCACGAAGGCCCAGGCCACGCCGTAGATGCGCGGCAGGCCGGCCAGCGGCTCGTCGATCAGCATGGGCAGGCTGCGGAAATAGCTGCGCGGCAGGCCTTCGTGAATCTCCTTGAGCTGGGCTTCGATCAGGTGGAAGTTGTCAAGTAGCCATTCAGCTGCAGGGCTGATGTCGTAGCCGGTGCTGGCCTGCACGCCGATGTAGCGGTGCGCTTCGCGCAGGGCGCGGATGTTGCTGCGCAGGCGCGGAAAGAAGCTTGCGGCGCCGGGGCGAGATACCTCGGCGCGGTGTGTTTCGCCCAGGCTGCGGCCATGCTGCGCAAAGCGTTGCAGGCCGAAGATTTCAGAGCGGATCGGCGGTGCGACCGGGCCGCGCGCGCCATCGAGGATGTCGCGCAGCGCCTGCGGTGACGCCGGCATCAGGCGTAGCAGGCCGGATGCCGCCATGGGTTAAAGCACCAGCGCGGTCATACCGATCAACACGGCCGCTGTCACCAGCGTCGTCACCAGGCGCGCCGACAGAAAGCCGTTCAGTGTTTCGGCGACGCAGTGCAGGGTGAACCAGCGCCCCTGCGCTCCCTTGCAATGGCCGAGGTGCTCGCCCAGCGCAGACAACTCCATCGGTGAGGTCTCGGCGCTGTTGCTGAAGGTCGAGGTGCTCCAGTTCGGAGCGGAGTGGGGGTGCGTGGCGATGGCAAGCTCCGTCCGCCCAGCCAAAAGGCCGCACGGAAAAAGGGGTTGAGACGAGCAAACTGCCGAGCAATAGTCTTGATGCAGGCCGCAGCAGTGCGAAGGCTCGATGCTAGGCGTGCCGCATCGCGCTGTCTGTCAGACAGCGCGCCGAGCGGTGTAGGCGGCTTCCTAGCGCTGATTGATGCCTTCTGTTACTCGGGCATCGTGCGCCAACGCACCGACTGGGCCGCGCGCGGCTGCCTATCGTGAGGCTAGTTGCCATATTCGGCGGCGCTGGAGATCAACATGCTTCTATCCAACTTGCAACGCCTCAGGCACCGCGTGTTCGACAGCGCGTCGTCCCTCTTCGGGCCGGTCGCCAATGACTCGCAGGCCGGCGACGTGATCGATGTGCAGGATCTCGAGGTGCGCCTTCAGGCCGCGCATGCCCTGGCCCAGCCAGGCTTCATGACCCTGCGCGCTGTGCGCGAGGGCGCCGAGATCGTCGACTTCGAGTGGACCAGCGCCAGCGTGGCGGCGACGCGGCTGCTGGCAGGTACCGCCACCGACCTGTCCGGCAAGCACCTGGTCGAGTTGCTGGCCGGGTGCGCCGGCCGGGGCGAAGTCTTCAACCAGTACTGCCGTGTGGTCGAGCTCGGTGCGGCGCGCGCGGTGCGGCAGCGCGTCGAGATCAACCGCTCAGTCAACGTGCTGCGTCATGCAGCCGTTCGCGTGCACGACGGCGTGGCCGTGACGCTGACCAACCTGAGTGCGTTGCGGCGCGAGTTCGCCCTGCGCCGCGAGATCAACGCGCGTGCCCGGATGGTGGCCCGGACGAATTTGGCGCATGCGTAGTGCAGGGCCGCGGCCCGCCCCAACGTGGCGAGCCGCGGCCCTCGGACCGTTCAGCGTGTGCCGACGACTTCGATGTCCACGCGCCGATCTGGCTGCAGGCAGGCGATCAGCTTGGCGTTGGGGGTGTTGCCCTTGCAGTCTTCGGGCTTGGTGACCGGTGTGGATTCGCCCTTGCCCTGCGCCGACACCTTGGCGGAATCCAGACGGCCGTTGCTGACGAGGTAGCCCTTGACCACATTGGCACGTTGCATCGACAGTGTCTGGTTGTAGGCCGTTGAGCCGATGCGGTCGGTGTGGCCTTCGACGCTGACCACGTCGTACTGGCTGCCCGCCAAATCCTTCGAGAAGGTATCGAGCGCGGCCATGCCTTCGGGGCGCAGGGCCGACTTGTCGAAACCGAACAAGGATTCAGCCGAGAAGCTCACGCGCCGGCGCGGCGGTGGGGCCGGCGGCGGGGGCGGGGCGGCGACCACGATGACAGGCGGCGGCGGCGGTGCCATCACTGGCGCGGGCGCCGGCGGCGGCGGCGGGGCGACATAGGCTGCGGCCAGCGGTCGGGGTGCCGGGGCCGGACTGCGTCCGAACGGGATCACCAGGCCGAGCGTGGCGGCGTTGACATGGCCGTAGCGGCCCACACCATCAGCGATGCGGTAGCGCTCGACTTCGCCGCGCAACCACATCGACGGGCTGAGTTCGTACTGAAGGCCCAGGCCGTACTTCAGCTTGGTGCCGCGCTCGGTGCGCGACTGGCTCGACGCGGCCGCCGCGCCGGTGCCGGTGAAATTGTCATTCGTCTTGGCATATTGCGCGCCGAGACGGGCCAGCGCCGAGAAGCGTTCCGTCAGCGGCATGGTGCCGACCAGGTCGAGGTTGAAGCCCTGCACCTTCATCGTGCCGCCCAGCGTGCCGGCAGGTGCCGTGGTGGAGGTGAAACCAAACTGGCCGAGATGGAAGTAGCCCGCCTCCAACGCGATGTTGCGGTTGAACTGGTACCCGCCGAACAGCTTGAAGGACTTGCCGCGCTCGTCCTCTGCGAGCGAACTCAGGCTCACACCCGGAGCCAACAGGCTGGTCGCCATGCCGCGTTCATCGAACTGCGGTGTGCTCTTGCCGCCCGACAGGCCGACGTAGGGATAGCCGCCTGCTTGCTGGGCTGCGGCGGGCGCGCCGACCAGGCAGGCCAGGCTGGCGAGCGCTAGCAAGTGCAGGGAGTGGGTTGATTTCATTGGGGGTTCCTTGAAGGGGCCGCGGTCGAATGACTGCAGCGAAGCCTTGCTTGTAGTTCCAGGCCTTTGGAGGGTCTGTGCGATGCCACACTGTGTTGCGCGTTGGCTGCATTGCCCTCGCGCCAGGCTCAGCGCGGTGGCGTTGCGGCGCGCGGGCTGCTGCCGAAGACACGGTCCCAGAAGTCGGTGGTGACGCCGTAGTCGGCCGGGCCGTCTTCAAGCGTCGCACTACTTCGCGCCGGGGCTGGGAGACAGGCAGCCGGCATCCTCGATAGGCGGGATGAACTCCGGGGCCAGGACCATGTCGGCAAACTGGAGCGTCGCGGCCTGGCTCAGATCCACGGTGCGGGGCAGCACACCTTCCCAGGCCCACGCCGTGAGCGCGGCGGCCCGGGCCAGGCGCTGGACCAGCAGCGCGCGGAACGCACCGCAGGCAGAGCCCGCGGGCTTGCGCCTGGCGAAGCCCTTGCCGTCGGGCGAGGAGGGTGCCAT
>JANNGJ010000060.1:0-2667 GCA_031403815.1 Burkholderiales bacterium
CTTCCGCAACGTGGTGATCATCATGACCACCAATGCCGGCGCCGAGACGATGAACAAGTCCGTCATCGGCTTCACCACCAAGCGCGAGCAGGGCGACGAGATGGCCGACCTGAAGCGCCTGTTCACGCCCGAGTTCCGCAATCGGCTGGATGCGACGATCAGCTTCCGCGCGCTCGATGAAGCCATCATCATGCGCGTGGTCGACAAATTCCTGCTCGAGCTGGAAGCGCAACTGGCTGAGAAGAAGGTCGAAGTCACCTTCACCGACAAGCTGCGCGCGCACCTGGCCAAGAAGGGCTTCGACCCACTGATGGGCGCACGGCCGATGCAGCGCCTGATCCAGGACACCGTGCGCCGCGCCCTGGCCGACGAGTTGCTGTTTGGCCGCCTGGTGGATGGCGGGCGCCTGACGGTGGATGTGGACGACGCCGGCGAAACCATGCTCGATATTCAGCCGCCCAAGAAGAGCGACAAGCCGAAAGCGGAGCCGGCCACGGCGTCTTGAACGACTACAGACTGGCCGGGTCCTGCCGGTAGTAGGAAGCGAGCAGCCGGTACAACGCCGGCTGTTCTTCTTTGAGGGCGGCGGGCGTGACGAAGAAGGCCTCGGAGGCCACCGCGAAGAACTCGTCGGGCGCTTCCGCGGCGTAGGGGTCCAGCACGCTGTCATAGCCGCACACGACACGCTCGCAAAAGCGGTCGTAGGCGGGCATCAGCACCGCCAGCCAGTCAGCCCGGGCCTTCGCGCTCGGCAGCCAGGGCACGCCGTCGGGTGCGCCATCGCGCATGTCGAGCACATGGGCGAACTCGTGGATGACGACGTTGTAGGCGCGCGGCAACGCATCTGCATCTGCATCTGCATCTGCATCTGAGTCTAGATCAGCGGCGGCCTGCACATCGGTCCAGCTCAGCATCACCGGGCCGCCTTCCATCGCTTCGCCGGCCAGGGTCTCGTCGTAGTGGTGGACGATGCCGTGCTCATCCGTGGTCTCGCGCCGAGCAACAACGGCGTCGGCGTGCATCACGATGCCGACGAAGCCATCGTATTGCTCGACACCCAGTTCGAGCACCGGCAGACAAGCCTGCACGGCGACCGACAACGCCGTTGCGTCATCAACCACGAAGCCGGCGGCGCCCATGAACTCCTTGCGATCCAGAAACAGGCTGACCAGCCGGCGCAGGCGTTGCAGATCGTCTGTTGAGCGGGCTGCCACGAAGGGCAGGGCGGCCAGCGTTTGTTGCCACAGCGGCTCGGGAATGGCGCGTCGGGTCAGCGACGCCTGCTCGCGGCGCTGCCGCAGCGCCTGCCACCAGCCTGAGATCACGACAACAGGTCGACGCGCTTGAAGCCGTCACGCGTCAGGCGCAGCACCTGCGCGCGCGGCGGTGCGCTGTCGCAGTCCCAATCGCCCAGCACATGCCGCGTGTAGCCGGGCGCCAGCACCTCGCTGCCGGGGCGGTGGGTGTGGCCGTGGACCATGGCCCCGCTGCCGGTGGCATGCATCCACGCGACGGCGGTGGCCGTGTCGACATCCGCCCAGTTGGCGGCCGGTAGACGGCGCTTGCCGGCCTCACTCGCGTCACGCATCTGGCGCGCCTGGCTCTCGCGCACGGCCAGGGGCAGCGCCAGAAAGTCGCGGCGCCATGTCTCGCTGCGCACGAGACGCCGAAATTCCTGGTAGGCCAGATCGTCAATGCACAGCGCGTCGCCGTGGGTCAGCAGGACACGCTGGCCCCATGCCGACAACAGCGTCGGATCGGGCAGGCCGACCATGCCGCAGGCCCGCAGCAGGGCCGAGCCCACCAGGAAATCGCGGTTGCCGGCCATGAAGCCGACCGTGCGTTGGCTGGCGGCGTTGGCTAGCGTCGCGGCGGCTTGCATTTCGAAGCGGCCGGGCAGGCGCGCGTCGTCGCCGATCCAGACCTCGAACAGGTCACCGAGGATGTAGATCGCGTCGGCTTCGCTGTGCGCCAGGTAGTCGGCCCAGGCCGCTGTCGTACGCGTCTGGGCCTCGCTCAGGTGCAGGTCCGAGATGAACTCGATGCAGCGCCAGCCGGCGTCGGCCTCGAGCTCGTAAAACGGCGGCAGCGCGAGTGGCGTGTGGGATGCCATGCGCTGCTACCGCGTGGAGCCAAGCTCAGACAGCCAGGACGCGCTGAATCACCACGTCTTCGAGCGGCACGTCGTCATGGCCGCCCTTGCGCCCGGTGCTCACGCGCTCGATGGCGTCAACGATGTCCATGCCGGCCACGACACGGCCGAACACGGCGTAGCCCCAGCCCTGCGGCGACTCGCTCTTGAAGTCCAGGAAGGTGTTGTCGGTGGCGTTGATGAAGAACTGCGCCGTGGCCGAGTGCGGCGCCGAGGTGCGCGCCATCGCCAGGGTGTAGTGCTTGTTCTTCACGCCGTTGTTGGCTTCGTTCGTGATGGCCGCATCGGCGGGCTTTTGCTTCATGCCCGGCTCGAAGCCGCCGCCCTGGACCATGAAGCCCTTGATGACACGGTGGAACACCGTGTTGTCATAGTGGCCCTTGGCGGCATAGGCCAGGAAGTTGGCCACGCTGACTGGCGCTTTCTCGTCGTCGAGCTCGATGCGCAGGGTGCCTGCGCTGGTCGTCATTTCAACAGTCTTGGTCATTTCATTTCTCCAGAGTGGCTTTTTTGAT
>JANNGJ010000061.1:0-2872 GCA_031403815.1 Burkholderiales bacterium
TCGGTGATGCCTTGCAGGGCGTTGGTGATCACAGTTCGATTTCTCCTTCAAAGACGGTTTCGGCCGGGCCGGTCATCAGCACCGGGTGGCCGGCGCCCTGCCACTCAATCGTCAGCCGGCCGCCGCGGGTGTGGACCTCGACGCGGGCATCGAGCCAGCCCAGCCGGATGCCGGCCACGACAGCGGCGCACGCGCCGGTGCCGCAGGCCAGGGTTTCGCCGGCGCCGCGCTCGTAGACGCGCAGTGCAATGTCGTCGCGCTGGCGCACCTGCATGAAGCCGGCGTTGACGCGGCGGGCAAAGCGCGGGTGGCCCTCGATGGCCGGGCCCAGGCTGGCCACCGGGGCAGCGTCGATGTCGTCGACACGCTGTACGGCGTGCGGGTTGCCCATCGACAGTAGCGCCACATCGACCTGGCGCCCGAGCACGTCGAGCGGCCAGAGCGCAAAGTCGCCCACGGCGCGCGGCGCCAGGCCGGCCGCATCGAAGTCGACGGCGGCGGGGTCGAAGACCGGCAGGTTCATGTCCACCGTGATCCGTCCATCGGCTTGCCAGTGCAGGGTGAGCTGGTTGTTGACGGTGGCCACGCGCACGGTGGTCTTGTCGGTCAGGCCGTGTTCGCGCACGTAACGCACGAAGCAACGTGCGCCGTTGCCGCAATGCTCCACCTCGTCGCCCGAGAAGCCGTTGTAGATGCGGTAACCGAAATCGATGCCGGGCAGCTCGCTGCGGTCGACCACCAGCACCTGGTCGGCGCCGACGCCGAAACGCCGGTCACCCAGGCGCTGCACCTGGGCCGGCGTCAAGTGGATCGGTGTGCGCGTGGCATCGAGCACGACGAAGTCGTTGCCCGCGCCTTGCATCTTGGTGAAGGGCAGTCTCATGCTGCGCCAGATTATCGCCGTGTGGTCTGGCGCAGGCCCGATCAATACAGCGCCGCCTCACCGTCGGGTCGCGTCTTGAAGCGCTTGTGCACCCACAGGTACTGCGCAGGGCATCGCCGCACTTCGGCCTCGATCCACTGATTCATGCGCAGCGTGTCGGCCACCGCATCATCGGTCGGCCAGTTCGCCAGCGGCGCCAGAAAGCGCACGCGCCAGCCGCCATCGGCACGCATCTCGGCAACCACCGGTTGCACCGTCATGCCGAGCGCGTGGGCCATGCGCGAGGGCGCGAGCAGGGTGGCCGCGGGCACGCTAAAAAAGGGCACGAAGGCGGCGTCCTTGATGCCGAAATCCATGTCGGGCAGGTTGAAGAAGCCCAGGCCCTGTTGGCGGATGGCACGGATCAGGGGCTTGGCGCTGTCCTGGCGCGAGAACAATTGCGAGCCGCCGAAGCGCTGGCGCCCGGCGCGCACGGCGGCGTCGAAGACGGGGTTGCTCTGAGCCTGGTAGATCGTCGCAGCGCGGCGCGTCTGGAACAACTGGACCGCCGCCGCCGCCGCTTCCAGCGCCATGAAATGTGGCACCAACCACATCACGGGCGCTGCAGTGCGTTCGGCCAGGTGCACATCGCCCTCGACCTCGATCAGGGCCTGGATGCGCGCCTGCGGCGCGTACCAGAGCACACCCCGCTCGACGATGCTGCGCCCGAGCCACATGAAGTGCTCACGCACCAGGCGCGCCCGAGCCGCGGCGTCCAGCTCGGGCAGGCAAAGCTCGATGTTGCGCAGCGCAATGCGGCGCCGCGCCCCGGCCAGCGCATGCAGCAGCGCGCCAATGGCACGGCCCAGAGCCACTTGCAGGCGCAGCGGCAGCCCATGAGCAAGCCATAACACGCAGAGTGCGATGCGCGCGCCCATCAAGGGTTGGCGCGTGGCGACTTGTAGCGGTGGTAGCCCCACAGGTACTGCTCAGGGCACTGGCGAATCAGGAATTCCATCGTTCGGTTCATCACGGCGGCGCATTCTGTCTGATGCGCCAACTCGTCGCCGCCGAAAGCGGCTGCGTGGGGCAAGGGCTCGGGCATCTCGAACACCTTGATCTGCCAACCAGCCGAGTTCGGCAATCGCCTGCAGATCATGGGCAGGGGCGTGGCACCGGTCTGCAGTGCCAAGCGCGACGCCAAGGTCATGGTGTAGGCCGGCTGGCCGAACAGAGGCGCCCACACGCCCATGCCGTGCGGTGGCACCTGGTCGGGCAGCAGCCCCACGGTCTGGCCCTGGCGCAAGGCGCGGATCAATTGCCGCACCCCCGCCAACGACGCGGGCGCTGTCAGCAGGCCGGGGCGGGCACGGGCCATGGCTTCCAGGTCCCGCAGCCAGACCTGGCGGGCCGGCCGGTACAGCGCTGTCATCGGCTGGCGGCCGCCGAAACGCTCGGCGTAGGCCTGGGCAATCACTTCGAAAGCACCCAGGTGCGGCGTGAACACCAGCAAGCCGCGGCCGGCCGCCAGCGCCTGCTCAATCAGCTCGGCCTGTTGCCACTGCACGCCGGGTACGACCGGCAGTGCCGCCGGCCGCAACCACAGGCGCGGCAACTCGGCCACCATGCGGCCAGCCTGTGCCACGGCAGCGCGGCGCGCGCGCGGGTCGATCCCGGCCAAGGCGGCGTTGCGGCGTAGGCGCAGGCGGTAGCTGCCTGAGAAGAGGTAGGCGGCCCAGCCCAACAAGCTGCCCAGGGCGTGCAAAAACCCCAGGGATCGGCGTGACAGCCATGACAGCAGGGTCAGCATGTTTCCTATAATCAGCGCATCGCCGAGTTATGAACTACTTGCGGGGCGATTCAAAAATCCTGCTAAAGCGTTCGCCGCTCCTCCAGAACCGAGCTCGGCAACGCGCCTTGCAACTTTCACCATGACTGGAGTTTAAGAGTGGCCAACGATTTCCTTTTCACATCCGAGTCCGTTTCTGAAGGGCACCCCGACAAGGTCGC
>JANNGJ010000062.1:0-13790 GCA_031403815.1 Burkholderiales bacterium
GGCCAACGAGGACGTGTACCTCTGCCACCAGTGCCTGTCGATTCCGGCCGCCCCGGGCTACGGCTCGTTGAATCTGGCCCAAGCCGTGCAACTGATTGCCTATGAGTGGCGCCAAGCCCTCGGTGGCTACGCCGTGGTGGAGCGCCGGCCGGCGCCCGCCGTGGCCGACATGCCGGCCGTGCAGGGCCTGCTGGAACACTGGCGCCAGGCGCTGGAGGCGGTTGGCTACCTCGACCCGGCCGCGCCAAAGAAGCTGATGGCGCGCCTGAACCAGGCCCTCAACCGGGCCCAGGTGACTGAGGAGGAAGTGCAGATCCTGCGCGGCATTGCACGCAAGCTGGCGGCCGGCAAGAAATAGCCCGCACGCCTACACTGGCTGGCCACTCCAGAGTCACTTGCCATGTTCAGCCGCCTGCGTGAAGACATTGCCTGCATCCGCGAACGCGACCCCGCCGCGCGTTCGACGTGGGAGGTCCTCACCTGTTATCCGGGCCTGCACGCGCTGGTCTTGCACCGTTGGGCCCATGCCTGCTGGAAGGCGGGGCTGCTTTGGCCCGGCCGCTTCATCTCGCACCTGGCGCGTTTTTTCACCGGCATCGAAATCCACCCCGGCGCCACCATCGGCCGCCGCGTCTTCATCGATCACGGCATGGGCGTGGTGGTCGGCGAAACCGCCGAAATCGGTGACGAGTGCACCATTTATCAGGGCGTGACCCTGGGCGGCACCCGGCTCGAGAAGGGCGCAAAGCGACACCCCACGCTGGGCCGCGGCGTCATCGTCGGCGCCAACTCGCAGGTTCTCGGCGGCTTCACGGTCGGCGATGGCGCGCGCGTCGGCTCGGGCGCGGTGGTGGTCAAGGCCGTGCCGCCCGGTGCCACGGCGGTGGGCAATCCGGCGCGCATCCTGCAGGCTGAAGTGGAAGCGGCGCGCGAAGAAGCCGCCTCGCGCATGGGCTTCTCGGCTTACGGCGTGACCCAGGGCGACGACCCCGTCGCGCAGGCCATGAAGGGCTTGATCGACAACGCCAGCGGCCACGAGCACCAGATTGCCTTGCTCTGGCAGGCGATCGAGAAGTTGTCGCAGCGCTCACGCGAGTTGCCCGGTGAGGCTTGCGTGCCGCAGGATGCCCAGACTGGCGAGCATTTCGATGCGGAGCGCTTGAACCGACTGGTGAAGTAGGGCGCTGCACGCGACGCCAGCGCGGTGTCGGGATGCCGGGTCAACCTCGCCCTCGGCAAGGCGTTCTATGGCCTGCAGGCTGCGCAATCTGGCAAACTGCCCTTTACCGGTGCTGACAGACACCGCCTCTCAAACCCAAGGAGACATTCAATGCACAGTGTTCTGATGCGGCTGATTGCCGCGACCACGCTGGCCTTTGCGGCCATGGGCGCCAGCGCGCAGCCGGCCGAGCTCGAGGGCGTGAAGCTCGAGCCGACGGCCCAGGTCGGGGGCGCGGCCTTGGCCTTGAATGGCGTTGGGATTCGCACGCGCGCCATCTTCAAGGTCTATGTCGCCGGGCTGTATGTGCCCGCCAAGGCCAACAGTTCCGCCGCCCTGCTCGGGCAGAAGGGGCCGCGGCGTGTGGCCATCACGATGCTGCGCAACGTCGACGCCGACACGTTTGCCGGCGGCTTGATCGAAGGCCTGCAGAAGAACCACACTGAAGCGCAGCTGGCGGGTTTCAAGGCGCAGATCGATGCCTTGTCGGCCAACCTGAAGGCCGTCGGTGAGGCCAAGAAGGGGGACGTGATCCACCTCGACTTCACCCCGGATGGCGGCACCCGCGTGGTCGTCAATGGCAAGCCGCAAGGTGCTGCCATCGCCGGTGAAGATTTCTACACCGCCGTGTTGCGCATCTGGCTGGGTGACAAGCCCGCCGATGCTGATCTGAAGAAGGGCATGGTCGGGGCTTGAGCGTCAAGCGCCCGCCGCTGGCGGGCGCGACATGCGCGTCAGCCGCGCGGCGCTGATTGCACTGGCGTCGGCAGGCTCGGCACCGGCTGGGTCCCGGCCGGTGCGCGGGTGACGCGGGTCTTGCCGCCGGTGGTCACCAGCACCACGGCATCGCCGCTGGTGAAGTTCTCGCCGGCCTTGGCCTGAACGATGGCCCGACGCTCGCCGTTGCGCAGTTGCAGCAGGATCTCGACGGCATCTTCCCGCGTCGCGCTTCTCTCTATGGCGTTGCCGACGACTGCGCCGGCCACGGCACCGATCACGCCGATGACGGCTTGCTCTTTGCCGGAGGAGCGGCTCGAGCCGGCGACGCCACCGATCACAGCACCCGTGACGCCACCAACGCCGCTCTGGTTGCCATCAACTGTGACTGCGCGCACCGACAACACGGTGGCGTCTTGCACATTGGCCAGGCGCTGGGCGTCGCCGCGTTGCACGACATCGGGGCTGGTGGTGGTGCAGGCGGCCAGCAGGGTCGCCATGGCGGCCGCGATCAAGGTTTTGGTCATCATGATTTTGCGCTTTCCAAAGAAGTTGGCCCCAGGGCCAACGGCAGCAGACGGGAGCAGGTTGACGGGCTAACGCGCACCGGGTGCGGGTAGCGGTGTAAAGAAGTGTTGCCGCCCTCTGGCGCGCCAAGGCAGCGCGGGGCAATGCTCAGGCGTGGAGCCGCGAGGAACGCGGCACGCTGGCGAGCAGGAACTCCATCTGGTCGGCCAGGATGCGGCGGCCGCGCAGGATCATGTCCTCGTGCAGGCTGGGCACATACGGCAGGTACATCAGGGTCATGCGTGCCTCTTCCGGCAGGCGGTTGCCCTTTCGACCGTTGCAGCCGCGGCAGGCCGTGATGCAGTTCATCCAGCTGTCATGACCGCCGCGCGAGGTCGGCACGATGTGTTCGCGGGTCAGGTCGTCGAAGGCGAACTGGCGGCCGCAGTAGGCGCATATCTGGCGGTCGCGCGAGAACAGCTTGTGGTTGGCCAGGGCGGGCGCCTGGCGCCAGGCCCGACTCGGTACCGCCCCGCGCACCGCAATGATGGGCTGCACTTCAATGCGCGACTGGCGGCCGGTGCTGCGCTGGTAGCCACCGCGCAAGACCTTGATGGTTTCACCGAGCGTCCAGGCCACACCGTCGCAGGCATAGATCACCGCCGCTTCTTTGGCGCTGATCCAGGCCTGTGGGCGGCCAGACACATCAAGCTGCAGAACGTCCACGTCAGTGTTGCTCCTTGGGCGAAGGGTAAACCAATCGCGCCGCGGAGCTCAATCCGAGACTTTGCGGTGCGCGGCGCCGACGCGACAAGCTTGTCACGCTGCCGTCATGCCGAGGCTGGCCGTGAACCCGGCTGCATCGACGCGGCGGTGCCGGCGCAAGCGCTTTGCGTGACCGACTAGGCGCGCAAGCCTAGAAAAAAGAGCCCCCTCGAACGCGCATGGCCGACGCGGGTCTGCAAAATAGAACGAGCGTTCGATTTTTCGTCCCAACCTGGCCCAACGTGACCGCCGACATCGACACCCTGGACTCTGTGCCGCGCCGCGGTTCCCTGTTGAAGGGGCAGCAGACACGTGCGGCGATTCTCGATGCCGCCTTGGGCCTGGCGTCTCACATGGGCCTGGAGGGCCTGTCGATTGGGGCGCTGGCGGAAGTCACGCAAATGAGCAAGTCGGGCGTGTTTGCACACTTTGGCTCGCGTGAAGAACTGCAGATATCGGTCATCCGCGAGTACCACGCCCGCTTCGAGGAAGAAGTCTTCTACCCCGCCATGCAGGAGGCACGCGGCCTGCCGCGCCTGCGCTCGCTGTTCGAGCGCTGGGTCAAGCGGGTGTCGATCGAAGTCGACTCGGGCTGCATCTACATCAGTGGCGCGGTCGAGTTCGACGACAGGCCAGGCCCCGTGCGCGATGCCTTGGCGTCGATGGTGGTGGCCTGGCACGCGGCGCTGGCCCGCGCCATCCGCCAGGCAGTCGACGAAGGCCACTTGGTGGCCGCGACCGACGCAACGCAAATGCTGTTCGAGTTGCACGGCTTGATCCTGGCCCTGCATCACGACGCGCGCTTCCTGCGCCTGCCCGGCGCGGTCAAGCGCGCGACGCTGGCCTTCGACCACGTACTTTCGCATTATGTAAGGCCGCAGGCCGCTGTGCCGACGTACAGCCAGCCAAGCCGCCAATCAGCGCGCAAGCACTGAGCTTTTCCGCATTTCCAGAAAACGACGGAGTTCACCATGGCCCACTACACCCCCCCGCTGCGCGATATGCAGTTCGTGATGTACGAATTGCTCGATGCGGTTCCGCAGTTGCAAGAGATTCCGGCCTACGCCGACCTGGACGCCGACACCATCAACGCTGTGCTCGAAGAGGGGGGCAAGTTCGCGTCGGAGGTGCTGTTCCCGCTCAACCAAGCGGGCGACCGCGAAGGCTGTGAGCTCGACAAGGCGACGCACGAGGTGCGCACGCCCAAAGGTTTCAAGGCGGCCTACGCCAAGTACGTCGAAGGCGGCTGGCCCGCGCTCTCGACGGACCCAGCCTTCGGCGGCCAGGGTTTGCCGCACCTGGTCAACCAGTGTTTCTACGAAATGCTGAACTCGGCCAACCAGTCGTGGACCATGTACCCCGGCCTGTCGCACGCCGCCTACGACTGCTTGCACGCGCACGGCACGCCCGAGCAGAAGGCGCAGTACCTGGCGAAGCTGTCGAGCGGGGAGTGGACGGGCACGATGTGCCTGACCGAACCGCACTGCGGCACGGACCTCGGCATGTTGCGCAGCAAGGCCGAGCCACAGCCCGACGGCAGCTACAAGATCACCGGCGGCAAGATCTTCATCTCCTCGGGCGAGCATGATCTGGCCGAAAACATCGTCCACCTGGTGTTAGCGCGCCTGCCCGAGGCGCCGTCCGGCAGCAAGGGCATCTCGCTGTTCGCGGTCTCCAAGTTCAATGTCAATGCCGATGGCTCGCTGGGCGGCCGCAATGCCATCACCTGTGGCGCCCTGGAAGAGAAGATGGGCATCCATGGCAACTCCACCTGCCAGATGAACCTGGACGGCGCGGTGGGCACCCTGGTCGGGGCGCCGAACAAGGGCCTCTCGGCCATGTTCGTGATGATGAACGCCGCGCGCCTGGGTGTCGGCAACCAGTCGCTCGGCCTGACGGAAGTGGCGTACCAGAATGCGGTGGCCTACGCCAAGGACCGCGTGCAGATGCGCTCGCTTTCCGGCCCGAAGGCGCCCGACAAGGCGGCTGACCCGATCATCGTGCACCCCGATGTGCGCAAGATGCTGCTCACCGCGCGCGCCTACGCCGAGGGCGCGCGGGCACT
Organism: Burkholderiales bacterium; assembly: GCA_031403815.1. Taxonomy (GTDB): domain Bacteria; phylum Pseudomonadota; class Gammaproteobacteria; order Burkholderiales; family Burkholderiaceae_C; genus CADEEN01. The sequence goes on from JANNGJ010000062.1 coordinate 5,274, forward strand.
GTCGATGCACACCGTGTTGCTGCTCGACCGCGAGCTCAAGCACCCTGACCACGCCGTGCGCCTGGCCTGCGCCGACGAAGTGGCCCTGCTCACACCCATCATCAAGGCCTTTTTCACCGACAACGGCTGGCTGGCCACTTCGCACTGCCTGCAGGTCTTCGGTGGCCACGGCTACATCGCGGAGTGGGGCATGGAGCAGTACGTGCGCGACGCCCGCATCAACATGATTTACGAAGGCACCAACACGATCCAGTCGCTCGACCTGCTCGGCCGCAAGGTGCTGGCCGACAACGGCAAGCGGCTCAAGACTTTTGGCAAACGGATTGCCGAGTTCATCGAGGAAGAGGGCACCAACGAAGCCATGCAGGAGTTCGTCAACCCGCTCGCCGACCTGGGCGACAAGGTGACCAAGCTGACCACCGAGCTGGGCCTCAAGGCCTTTGCCAATGCCGATGAAGTGGGCGCTGCGGCGGTGGACTACCTGCGCGTCGTCGGCCACCTGACCTTCGCCTACCTGTTCGCGCGCATGGCCAAGATCGCGCTCGAGAAGCAGGGCTCGGGGGATCCGTTCTACACCGCCAAGCTGGCGACCGCCCGTTTCTACTTCGCCAAGTTGTTGCCCGAGACTGCGGGTCTGATCCGCAGCGCGCGCGCCGGAGTGGCGCCGCTGATGGCGATGGACGAAGCCTTGTTCTGATTTCCAGGAGATGTCGATGAACCGATTCCAAGTTCGCAAGGTGGCCGTGCTCGGCGCTGGGGTGATGGGCGCACAGATCGCGGCCCACCTGGTCAACTGCAAAGTGCCGGTGGTGTTGTTCGATCTGCCGGCCAAAGAGGGCCCGAAGTCGGGCATCGCGATCAAGGCCATCGACAACCTGAAGAAGTTGAAGCCCGCGCCGCTCGGCGTGCCCGAGGACGCGGCGCTGATTCAGCCGGCCAACTACGAAGAGCACTTGGCGCTGCTGGGTGAGTGCGATCTTGTGATCGAAGCGATTGCCGAGCGCATGGACTGGAAGCTCGATCTGTACGCCAAGATTGCGCCGCATGTACCTGCGCATGCGCTGCTGGCTTCCAACACCTCGGGCCTGTCGATCACGGCGCTGAGCGCGGCACTGCCCGAAGCCATCAAGCCGCGCTTCTGCGGCATCCACTTCTTCAACCCGCCGCGCTACATGGCCCTGGTGGAGCTGATCGACACCCCCACCACCGAGCCGCGCGTGCTCGACGAGCTGGAAGCCTTCGTCACCACTTTCCTGGGCAAGAGCGTGGTGCGCGCCAAGGACACGCCGAACTTCATCGCCAACCGGGTCGGCATTGCCGGCATGCTGGCGACGATCAAGGAGGCCGAGTCCTTCGGTCTGAGCTACGACGTGGTCGATGATCTCACCGGCAAGAAGCTTGGCCGCGCCAGCAGTGGCACCTTCCGTACCGCCGATGTGGTGGGCCTGGACACGATGGCCCATGTCATCAAGACCTTGCAGGACAACCTGGCGGGCGACCCCTTCTTTGCGAGCTACGCCACGCCACCGGTGCTGGCGGGCTTGATCAAGGCCGGTGCGCTGGGCCAGAAGGTCGGCGCCGGTTTCTACAAGAAGGTCGGCCGTGACATTCTGCGTCTAGACCCTGCCACGCAGGACTATGTGGCGGGCGGCGGCAAGGCCGACCCCATCGTCGACCGCATCCTGAAGAAGCCGCCCGCGGAGCGTCTGAAGCTGCTGCGCGAGTCGAGCAACCCGCAGGCGCAGTTCGTGTGGGCCATCCTGCGTGATGCCTTCCACTACGCCGCCGTGCACCTGGGCGACATCGCCGACAGCGCACGCGACGTCGACTTCGCCATGCGCTGGGGTTTCGGCAGCAAGCAGGGCCCGTTCGAGTTGTGGCAAGAAGCCGGCTGGCAGCAGGTCGCGGGCTGGGTCAAGGAAGACATCGATGCCGGCAAGGCTCTGTCCGATGCGCCGCTGCCGGCGTGGGTGTTCGAGGGCGAGGTTGCGAAAAACGCGGGCGTTCACTCGCCCGCAGGCTCCTGGTCGCCAAGCCGCAAGGCCTACGTGCCGCGTTCGTCGCTGCCGGTCTACCAGCGCCAGCACTTCCCCGAAGCCGTGCTCGGCTCGGGCGCCGTTGATCCGCTGAAGAGCGGCACGGAGTTGTTCAAGAACGAAGAAGTGCGGGTCTGGACGCTCGACGGCGAAGTCGTTGTCGCCAGCATCACCGCCAAGCTGCACCTGATCAGCCCGACCGTGGCCGAGGGCCTGCAGCAGGCCTTGGAAATCGCCGAAGGCGGCTATCAGGGCCTGGTGATCTGGTCGCCCGACGATGTGTTTTCCGCAGGCGCCAACCTCGAAGCCTTGATGCCGGTGTTCATGAAGTCGGGTGCCAAGGGCATTGCGCCCGAGTTGCAGAAGTTCCAGGACTTCATGCTGCGCCTGCGCTATGCCCAGGTGCCCGTGGTGAGTGCCGTCCGCGGCATCGCCCTCGGCGGAGGCTGCGAACTCGCGGTGTACTCAAGCCGGCGCGTGGCCGCGATGGAGAGCTATGTCGGACTGGTCGAGGTCGGCGTCGGCTTGGTGCCGGGCGCGGGCGGTCTGACCTACATTGCTCGACGTGCAGCCGAGATGGCCGCTGCGGGCAACGCCAATGCCGACATCTTTGCCTTCGTCAAGGACGGCTTCACCAACGCCGCCATGGCCAAGGTCGGGACCAGCGCGATCGAGTCGAAGAAGCTCGGTTATCTGGTCGAAGGCGATCTGATCGTGCCGCACAAGGACGAGTTGCTCTATGTGGCCACGCAGCTGGCCAAGGCCCTGTTCAGCGCCGGCTACCGCGCGCCCGTCAGGCGCCTGTTTCCGGTCGCGGGCCGCAGCGGCATCGCCACCATCAAGGGCCAGCTCGCCAACATGCGCGACGGCGGCTTCATCAGCGCGCATGATTTCCACATCTCGGCCTTGATCGCCGACGTGGTCTGCGGCGGCGAGGTCGATGCCGGCTCACTGGTCAGCGAGGAGTACCTGATGGCGCTGGAACGCAAGCACTTCTGCAGCTTGCTTGAGCACCCCAAGACACAGGAACGCATCATGGGGATGCTGTCTACCGGCAAACCGGTTCGGAACTGATTGGAGCGATGACCATGAGCAAACAAGTTCAAGACGCCTACATCGTTGCCGCCACGCGCACGCCGATCGGGCGCTCGGGACGCGGCTACTTCCGCAACACGCGGCCCGACGACTTGCTCGTCGCCGCGGTGCGCAGCGCGTTGGCCCAGGTGCCGAACCTGGACCCCAAGGCGATTGAAGACGCCATCATCGGCTGCAGTTTTCCCGAGGGCGAGCAGGGCATGAACATGGCCCGAGCGGCAATGGTGCTGGCGGGCCTGCCGCACTCCGTCGGCGGCGTCACGGTGAATCGCTTCTGCGCCTCGGGCCTGACAGCGCTGCAAATGGCCGCCGACCGCATCCGCGTCGGCGAGGCCGATGTGATGATTGCCGGCGGTGCCGAAAGCATGAGCATGGTGCCCATGGGTGGCAACAAGCCCTCGTTCAACCCGGAGGTGTTCGCCAAGGACGAGAACGTCGGCATCGCCTATGGCATGGGCCTGACAGCGGAGAAAGTGGCGACGCAGTGGAAGGTGTCACGCGAGGCGCAAGACGCGTTTGCGCTGGCTTCGCACCAGAAGGCGCTCAAGGCCATGGCTGCAGGCGAGTTCAGCGCCGAGATGACGCCGATCGACGTCATCGACCGTTTCCCGAACCTGGCCACCGGCGAGGTCAGCACCAAGACGCGCACTGTCCATCTCGACGAAGGCGCGCGCCCGGACACCTCGCTCGAAGGTCTGGCCAAGTTGAAGCCGGTGTTTGCCGGCAAGGGCAGCGTGACGGCGGGCAACAGCTCGCAGACCAGCGACGGCGCCGGCGCCCTGATCGTGGCCAGTGAGCGGGCTGTCAAGCAGTTCAACCTGAAGCCGTTGGCGCGCTTTGTCAGTTTCGCCGCGCGCGGTGTCGCGCCCGAGATCATGGGCATCGGCCCGATCGAGGCCATTCCTGCGGCGCTGAAGTACGCCGGTTTGTCCCTGGCCGACATGGGTTGGATCGAGTTGAACGAGGCCTTCGCAGCGCAGGCGCTGGCCGTCATCAACACCGTCGGTCTGGACCCGAGCAAGGTCAACCCCATGGGCGGCGCGATTGCGCTCGGCCATCCGCTCGGCGCCACCGGCGCGATCCGCGCGGCCACCGTCGTGCATGCGCTGCACCGTCATCAGCTGAAGTACGGCATGGTCACGATGTGCGTCGGCATGGGCCAGGGCGCGGCTGGCATCCTTGAGCGCGTTTGAAGGACAGTGACATGACTATCAAGACTGCCATCGTCAACGGCGTCGCAACGATCGAGATCGCACGCCCGGAGAAGAAGAACGCACTCACCGTGGCGATGTACCAGGCGATGGCCGATGCCCTCGACGCTGCGGGTGCCGACGCCAGCGTGCGCGCCGTGCTCATCACCGGGCAGCCGGGCGTTTTCACCTCGGGCAATGACATCGAGGACTTCATGTCGCGCCCGCCCGGGCAAGGCAGCGAGGGCCTCGACTCACCTGTGTTTCGCTTCATGAAGGCGCTGCTGGCCTGCGACAAACCGGTCGTCGCCGCCGTCACCGGTGCGGCCATCGGCATCGGCACCACGCTGCTGCTGCATTGCGACCTGGTGTATGTCGCCGACGACGCACGTCTGGCCATGCCCTTCGTCAGTCTCGGTCTGGTGCCGGAGTTCGCCGCCAGTCTGCTGGTGCCGCAATTGATGGGCCATCGCCGTGCCGCCGAGAAACTGTTGTTGGGCGATCCATTCACGGCCGAGCAGGCGGTGGAATGCGGCATCGCCAACGCCGTGCTGCCGGCCGCCGAGGTGGTGAACCATGCCCGCCGCGTGGCCGAGCGCTTCAATGCGCTGCCGCCGGGTGCCGTGCGCGAGGCCAAGCAATTGCTGCGTGGCCCGCAGCGCGAGCAGATCGAGGCCACCATCCGCGTCGAAGGCGCCTTGTTCGCCAAGCGCCTGCGCAGCCCTGAAGCGATGGAGGCCTTCCAGGCCTTCTTCCAGAAACGCAAGCCCGACTTCTCCAAGTTCTAGCCGACCCGATGAGCCTGACCGCCAAGCTCTTGCTGTCGCCACTGCTGGTGGCGCAGGCACTCGCCACGCGCTCTCGCATGCCGCGCCTGGCCGAGGCGCAGGGCGACCGGGCTGGTGAGGCCGGCCGTGGCCCGCTGCTGCGCCTGCTCATCCTCGGTGACTCCTCGGCGGTCGGCGTCGGCGTGGCACTGCAGCGCGATGCTCTGGCGGGCCACCTGACGCGTGCGCTGGCCAGACAGTGTGGCGCCCGCGTGCGCTGGGAACTGCTGGCACGCTCAGGCGTGTCCAGCGCAGCCTGCTTGCAGATGCTGCAAAACGAGTACAGCGGCGTCGCCGACATCGCTGTGGTTGTGCTCGGCGTCAACGATGTCGTCGAGCAGGTACCTTCGCAGCAGGCCGTGCGAGCGCGAGAGTCGATCGCCAACCGGTTGCGCAATGCGCACGGTGTGGGGCATGTGGTTTTCGCACCCTTGCCGCCGGTCGGCCGCTTCCCGGGCCTGCCGCAGCCGTTGCGCTGGGTGGCCGGCAGTGACGCCCGGCGCCACGACAGCGCGGTTGCGGCCTGGGCCGGCGAGCGTGACGACGTGTCGCATGTGTGCATCGACCTGCCACTGAACCGCGGCGTGATGGCGGCTGACGGCTTTCACCCTGGCGAGCCCGTCTACCGCGTCTGCGGCGTGGCTTTGGCGGAGCACATTGCCAACCACGTCTGGCCGCGTTTGCGTCCCGCAGCGCGCTGAGCCTCAGGTCGGCGCGGCAGCGCGGCTGGCCGTCCAACTCGACGGTGTGGCCGTTCGGGTCACGGCGCCCGGGGCGTCAATCGCGCGGGATCGGGCGCGGCCGGCCGTCCTTGTCGATCGCCACGTAGGTCAGGTTGGCTTCCGTGACCTTCACCACTTGCAGGTTGGCCGGGTTGCGCTCGGCATAAACCTCGACGTGCACGGTGACCGAGGTGGTGCCGATGCGCTCGATGCGGGCGTAGAAGCTGAGCAGGTCGCCGACCGAGACCGTCTGCTTGAAGAGGAACTGGTTCACGGCCACCGTGGCGATGCGGCCCTTGGCCACGCGTGAGGGCAGCACGGCGCCGGCCATGTCTACCTGGGCCATGATCCAGCCGCCGAAGATGTCGCCGTTGCTGTTGGTGTCGGCGGGCAGCGGCATCACGCGCATCACCAGTTCGCTGCCGTCGGGCAGGCGCGGCGGGGCCATGACGCTGGCGGGGTGATGGGCTGGGGTCATGGTTTTTTGGCGGTGCAAGGCGAGGCGCTGATTCTTCCACGACACTTGTGGGATGCGTTCATCAGCTGCCACCACCTTGCCGGTTTCCGCCGCCGCGCCGACCTTGCCCACCCCTGGCTTGTCTACGGTGCGCAAGCTTTTGCCCTATGTCTGGCAGTGGCGCTGGCGCGTCATGCTCGCGCTGGCCTGCCTGATCGCGGCCAAGATGGCCAACATCGGCGTGCCGCTGGTGTTGAAGCAATTGGTCGATGCGCTCGACCTGAAGCCAGGCGACCCGCGTGCCGTGCTCGCCGTGCCGGTGGCGCTGCTGCTGGCGTACGGCGCGCTGCGCGTGTCTGTGACGCTGTTCACCGAGCTGCGCGAGTTCCTGTTCTACCCGGTGGCAGCGCTAATTGCGCGCCAGGTGGCCTTGCAGACCTTCGACCACCTGCTCAGCCTGTCGCTGCGCTTTCACCTCGAGCGCCAGACCGGCGGCGTCTCGCGGGACATCGAGCGCGGCTCGCGCGCCATCCACTCGCTGCTGAACTACTTCATCTACAACATCCTGCCCACCCTGGTCGAGATCACCCTGGTCATCATCTTGTTGGCCAGTCGATTCGACGGCTGGTTTGCGGTCATCACGTTCAGCGCACTGGTTGCCTACATCGCCTACACCGTCACCGTGACGGAGTGGCGAACGCACTTCCGTCGCGCCATGAACGAGCAGGACAGCAAGGCCAACACGCGCGCTGTCGATGCCCTCATCAACTACGAAACCGTCAAGTACTTCGGCAACGAGCGCTTCGAGCAGGCGCGCTACGACGAAAACCTGCAGCGCCTGGAGAAGGCCTCGATCAAGTCACAGACCTCGCTGTCGCTGCTCAACCTGGGCCAGAGCCTGATCATTGCGCTGACCGTCACGCTGCTGATCTGGCGCGCCACACTCGGCGTCGTCGACGGCAGCCTGACGCTGGGTGACCTGGTGCTGGTGAATGCGCTGATGATTCAGCTCTACATTCCGCTGAACTTCCTGGGCGTGATCTACCGCGAGATCAAGCAATCGACGGTGGACATGGAGAAGATGTTCACGCTGCTGTCGACCCACCGCGAGATCGCCGACGCGCCGGGCGCGCCGCCCCTGGCGGTGCGCGAAGGCACGGTGCGCTTCGAGCATGTCAGCTTCTTCTATGACCCGGCGCGGCAGATCCTTGACGACGTCAGCTTCGAGATCCCGGCGGGCAAGACGGTGGCCGTGGTCGGCTCCTCCGGCGCTGGCAAGTCCACGTTGGCGCGCCTGCTCTGCCGCTTCTATGACGTTGACGTCAAAGGCGGCGGGCGCATCAGCATTGACGGCCAGGACATCCGCGGCGTGACGCAGACCAGCCTGCGCGCGGCCATCGGCATCGTGCCGCAAGACACGGTGCTGTTCAACGACACGGTGGAATACAACATCGCCTACGGTCGGGCCGGCGCCGGTAGTGCTGAAGTGCAGGGCGCGGCCAAGGCGGCACACATCCATGACTTCATTGTCTCGACACCGACGGGCTACGCCACCATGGTCGGCGAACGCGGCCTGAAGCTGTCTGGCGGTGAAAAGCAGCGCGTGGCCATCGCCCGCACGCTCTTGAAGAACCCGCCGCTGATGATCTTCGACGAAGCGACCTCGGCACTGGACTCGGCCAACGAGCGCGCGATCCAGGAAGAGCTGAAGAGCGCGGCGCACAACAAGACCACGCTGGTGATCGCGCACCGATTGTCGACCGTGGCCGATGCGCATCAGATTCTGGTGATGGACCAGGGCCGCATCGTCGAGCGTGGCTCGCATGCCGAGTTGCTTGCACTCGAGGGGCGCTACGCCGACATGTGGCGCCTGCAACAGGCGGGCAACGCGGTGGGCGAGCCGTCTGCGGGTTAACCCGGCGCTGAAGGTCTTTTGCAACTGTAGGGTCATCTGAATTCCTACAATCCGCGTTTCCTGTGTTCCCCAAACCCTCCTGTAGGAGCTCTCGCAAATGAAGAAGTCACTATTCGCTGTCGTTGCCTTGATGGCCACCGGCCTTGCCTTTGCGCAGGCCAGCGACACGCTGAAGAAGATCAAGGACAGCGGCAGCGTGACGATGGGCGTGCGCGAGTCGTCTGGCGCCCTGAGCTACACCCTCGGCGACGGCAAGTACGTCGGCTTCCACGTCG
>JANNGJ010000063.1:0-3909 GCA_031403815.1 Burkholderiales bacterium
GACCAGCTGCCAGCTCGGCGAGCGCGACACCAACTCGCAGCGCGACGCGTCCGGTCGCGCCACCTACGAGTCGTGCAAGAACCACGAACTCGGCTACAGCCAGCGCGGCGCGATCGATATCTCGGGTCAGACCCTGGCCAGGGTGTGGGCCGACCGCATCGTGCCCGGGGTCGCGCAAACGACCAATCCCGGCGCCTGGAGCCTGTCGCCGGCCGGCGTGGCACTGCTCGGCACGACCGCCGTTTTCCCGACGGGCTCGCGCCTGTTCCTACAGTCGAATACGACGACCGCGACGGCGCCGACCTACAACACCGTCGACACTAATCGCGTCTCTGTCTTTTCCGACGCCGTGGTACAGGGCGGCGATGCGCGGGGCGGTGCTTTGCCGTGCTCGGCCCCGCCCGCAGGCACCTTGGCCATGAATCTGGAACAGATGGCGGCACGCAACCCGGGCAACCCTTGCATCTTCAATCCGGCCACCAATGCGGACGGCACCAGCGGGCCGACCAACGAGTCCTGGGGACCAACGACCGTGAGCTTGGGCAGCATCGCCAACGGCAACACTCTGCCGGCTGGCACCGGCAACTACTACACCACGGCCGCCCCGCTGCGGGTGGCCTTCACCGGCGCCAACAACGCAACCACGTACTACCGATGCTTCGAGCGGCGCACGCCCTCATCTACGCGCAATTGCACGGCGATCGGGAGGGGCAGCTACAGCATCGCCACGTTGGGTGACGCGCGGGTGATGAGCTTTGCCAACCTGCCGCTCGAGGCGCAAAGCCTGACCTTCTCGCGCGTCTTCGTCGAGCGCGGTGGGGCGGTCTATTTCGGCTTCAAGAACAAGGTCGGCGCCATTTCCACAACGGTGCGCCTGAACCTGCCGGCTGCGAATGCGATGCTGAATCAACTCGCCTTGCCGACCATTGCGCCGACCGACGCGCCCAGCGGACTCACCGGTGCAAAGGCCACGACGATGGCGACTGCCAAGGGCGTGTGGGGCGGCGCCGATGCGACCAGCGCACTGGTGGTCCGCTTCGGCGACAACGGAGAGTTCCTGCTGGCCGAAGTCGACCCGCCCAGCGGGAGTGGCCGCCCAGGCTACGAGTACGGCTGGTTCGATCTCGACCCGGCAACGCAGACCAACGGCCGCTTGCTCGCGCTCGACACGAATGGGCAGTGGGGTGCGTCACACACTGGGGTCAACGAAGGCATCGCGTCGATCAGCGAGACCGTACTGACCACCAAGGGCGGCGAGACCTTCTCGCGCCTGCTCGACAGCGGCAGCGGTCTCGTCGGCATGTGGGCGCTGGGCTCGCCGACCGACCTGTAGGTGACGCAGGTTGTGTTCTTCGGCAATGGCAAGGTGCTCTTGATCAGTCCGGTCGAAACCGGCAACTCGTGCGCGGCGGCGCGTCTGGGCCCGCCGGGGATCGAGTGGGCGGACTACAGCTTCACGTCGGCAACTGGCGCGCTGAGGGTCTTCAACAAGATCTACGACACCAACGGCTGCACAGGCTTCTTCGCCAGCACTGACCCGGTGCCCAACACCGAGGCCAACCTGGTGGTGACGATCGCTGCCGATGGCAAGACAGCGACCTTCCTGGGTGACGACGGGGTGACGATAGAGACCCTCTACCGCATCGCCCCGCGGTGACCGGCGCAACTCGGTAGCACAGATGGAGCCGGGGCCAGCCTCGGCTCTTCTTCATGAGCGAACCCGGTTTGCTGCTAACCGCCGACCGATGCCGGCGCACTCGCCGGCGCCGTCTTCGGCGGCGGCCCGAAGCGCCGCGCCGGTTTGTCGGCGCCGGCAAAGATCGGCTGCACCTTGGGCAGCTTGCCCTCGATGTCTTGAATCCGCGTCGCGCCGCTCGGGTGGGTGGACATGAACTGCGGCGGCGCGCCCTTGCTCGCGGCCAGCATCTTCTGCCACAGCGTCACGCCCGCCTGCGGGTCATAGCCGGCGCGGGCGGCGAGCTCCATGCCGACGATGTCGGCCTCGCTCTCGTCTTCGCGGCTGAATTTCAGTGTCAGCAACTGGCCGCCCATGTTGAGCAGGGCGTCCCCGGTGCCGCCCAGGCCGAGAAAGGCCGACAGCACCGAGGCGCCGATTCGCGTGGCTGCCGTCTTGCCCATGCGCTCGCGCGCGTGCTCACGCAGCGCGTGGGCCATCTCGTGGCCCATGATGGCTGCGACCTCGTCGTCGCTGAGCTGCAGCTGCGACAGGATGCCGAAGTAGAAGGCGATCTTGCCGCCCGGCATGCAGAAGGCGTTGACATCCTTGCCGCCGATAAGGTTGACTTCCCAGCGCCACTGCTTGGCGCGCGGATTCCAGGGCTCGGCGTGGGGAATGATGCGCTGGGCGATGGCGCGCAGGCGCAGCACCTGCGGGTGCTTGTCCGGGCCCAGGGCGCGCTGGTCGGCGGCGGCGCGCATCATCTGGGCGTACTGCTGCGCGGCGGCTTGCTCGACCTGCTCGGCCGGCACCAGCTTGGTGAAGCGGCTCTCCTTGCCGACATCACTGCGCACGCCGGTGTCGGACGGCTGGGGCTGTTGCGCCCGCGCCGGCAAGGTGGCTGCTGCGCCGGCCGCCAGCAAGCCGGCACCGAAAAGGCGCCGCGAGTGCAGGGCGCAGGAGCAGGCCGTGCGGTAAGGCGGCACCCCAACTGCATCGGTGTGGAAATCGGGCGTGGCCATCGGCAGTTCTCCCTGAATACTTCAAGCTTCGAGTGCGCGCACGCTCGCACGCAACCACCAGAGCATGGCCAACGCCGGCAAAGCCGCCACGGTGGACACGATGAAGAACGCTGGCCAGCCGATGCTCTCGGCCAGCACGCCGGCGAGCGGCCCGACCCAGACCCGGCCCACCGAGGCAAACGCCGACAGCAGGGCGAACTGGGTGGCCGTGAAGCGCTGGTTGCACAGGCTCATCAAGAAGGCCAGGAAGGCCGCTGTGCCCATGCCGCCCGAGAGGTTCTCGAACGCAATCACCATCAGCAGGCCGCCGTCCACCGGCGTGGGCGTCGCCAGCTTGACGATGATCCAGTCGAAGGCCGGGATCGTCAGGCCCGGCATCAGGCCCTTGCCACTCACTGCCAGCCACCAGAAGCCCAGGTTGCTGAGCATCTGCAGCACCCCGAACAGCAGCAGTGCGCGCCACAAGCCGAGCTTCAGCATCAGCGCGCCACCCACCAGTGCCCCGCCGATGGTCAACCACAGGCCGATGACCTTGTTGACCACGCCCACCTCGGCCGGGCTGAAGGCCATGCTCTTGAGCAAAAAAGGCGTCATCAGTGACCCGGCAAACGCATCGCCGAGCTTGTAGAGCACGATGAAGAGCAGAAAGGCCGCTGCGCCGGGCTGGCTGAAGTAATTCGACAGCCCGGACAGCAGGGTCTCGAAGCGGGCACGCCGCGCCGCCCACGCCGCCAGCGGCAGCGTGATGCCGATGCCCAGCAGCAGCGACACCAAGTCGGCCCAGCGCCCTTGCAGGCTGGTGCTGAGCGCGCTGCCTTGCCACAGCGGCGCCATCAGGCTGCGCACCGCGGGCGCCACAGCCTGGTCGGTGAAGGCGTAGCCGACCATCACCGCCAGCACCACCGCCAGAAAACCGAGCAGGTCGTGGCGGATCGCCACGGCGGTGGCCGGCTCGGCCGGCGGCGCCGCCAGCTTGGGCAGCAGCGTGGCCGAGACCACCGCGGCCCCCACCATCAGCCCGGCCATGAGGCGATAGACCTCGGGCCAGCTCCAGCCGCTGCCCTGTTGCGCGTCGGTCCAGATCAGCGCAATGCCGCCCGACAGGATCATCGCCAGCCGGTAGCCACCCACCGCCAGCGAAGCGCCCAGGCCGCGCTCGCGCGCCGGCAACAAGTCGGTGCGGTAAGCGTCGATGACCACGTCTTGCGA
>JANNGJ010000064.1:0-2793 GCA_031403815.1 Burkholderiales bacterium
GAACCCGACGCTGCCCGCGTTGCTGGAGATCGCGCTTGCGTTGCCGAACACGGCACCAACCAACTTCCCGCGCAACGATCTTGTCACCACCTTCCTGACCGGGATTGCCGGCGTGAATCAGCCGCGCAACGTGGTCGGCTCAGAAATGCTCCGCTTGAACACGGCGATCCCCGCCGTTCCCTTCGCACAGCAGAACCGTCTCGGCATCGTCGGCGCCATCCTGGCCGGTCAACCTGATCGTGCCGGCTACCCGAACGGCCGCCGGCCCAAGGACGACGTCGTCGACATCTCTCTGGTGGCAGTGATGGGCGGTCTGTGCGTGGCCAACGGCACCACCAATGCGCTGGGCTTCGGCGCGGCCTGCAACCCGTCGGCGGTGCCCCTCGGCGCCACGGCGTTCACGCTGCACGACGCCGTCGACCAGGCCGTCGTGCCCTTGCTGCCGGGCTTCCCCTACCTGTTCACGCCGACGCCCGGCGCGAAGTGAGGAGGGCCGCATGAAACTCATTCACAGTTTCTGGCTGCCCGTGGCGCTGGCACTGTCGCTGGCCGCCTGCGGCGGCGGCAGTGACCCGGCGCCGGTTGATCCCCTCGCAGAGGTGCCCGCCAGTGCCAGCCAGTCGACGGCCGGGATGGCCAGCTACATGGGCGCACTGGCGGCCGCGCCGGCCGATGCCCGCGAGCCGGTCGCCGTGCTGGCCTTCAGCCCGCCCACGCCGGACGATAGCGAGCCCGAGTCGGTTGACTGACCCGGAGTGGCCCACTCCAACGCCCGCCAGGATCGCCCTGGCGGGCGTTTTCCATGGGCAAGCCCGCTCCTGTTCACGGCCAGATCAACCAAAACGCCGGCCCATGCGTTGCAATTCCATCGCGGCCCTGACCGCAGTCCTAGGAGACATGAATGCAACGAGTGATTCGCATCGCAGTGCCCGCGTTGGTTTTGGTGCTGCTGACAGCCTGTGCCAGCAACCGGCCCAACCGCGTCAACGAGCCTGTCTACAGCCCGTCCCGCACCAACGCGCCGGCGCAGGCCAGCGTGGCCTACGGCATTGTTCGCAGCATCGAAGCCGGCAATGTCGCTGGCGACCAGGCACAGGGCGGCGGCGCCGTGCTCGGCGGCATCATTGGTGCGGTCGTCGGCCGCCAGTTTGCCGACAGCAATTCTGGCAAGAACGTTGGCACCGTGGCCGGCGCGGTGGGTGGGGCACTGATCGGCAACGAGGTGGAGAAGAATGCTCGCCGTGAGCAACAGGGCGCGCGCGTCAATGTCCAGCTTGACCAGGGCGGCGTGCGCAGCTTCGACGTCAAGAGCTCCGGCGAATTGCGCGTCGGGGATCGAGTCCGCATCGAGGGCAATCAGCTCTACCGCCTCTGATCTAGAATCGCCGGCAATTGAAACTCACAAGAGCGAGGAAGGCATGTCGGTTATGACACCGCGAACTACACCCACCGTGACCACGGTGTAGTCGCGCGCGCTCGTCTGCCACCAGCCCCGTTCCTTGATGTGAAAAGCGCGGTCCCGTACCGCGCTTTTTCTTTTCCGTTGGAGTCTTTGCCATGATCTCGATTCAACTGCCCGATGGTTCGAAGCGCGAGTTCGCCCAAGCCGTGACGGTCGCCGAGGTGGCCGCGTCAATCGGCGCGGGCCTGGCCAAGGCGGCGCTGGCAGGCCGCGTCAACGGTCGCCTGGTCGACGCCAGCTACCGAATCGATGCCGACGCGAGCCTGGCAATCGTCACCGACAAGGACTCTGACGGGTTGGAAGTGATCCGCCACTCGACAGCGCACCTGCTGGCCTACGCCGTGAAGTCGCTGTTTCCCGAGGCCCAAGTGACGATCGGCCCGGTGATCGAGCACGGCTTCTACTACGACTTCGCCTACAAGCGCCCGTTCACGCCGGATGATCTGGCGGCGATCGAAGCCAAGATGACGGCCTTGGCCAAGCTCGACGAGCGGGTCGAACGCCGGGTGTTGCCGCGCGACGAGGCGGTGGCTTTCTTCAAGGCCCAGGGCGAGCACTACAAGGCCGAGATCATCGAAGGCATTCCCGCCGATCAAGATGTGTCGCTGTACCGCGAAGGAGCCTTCGAAGATCTGTGTCGCGGCCCGCACGTGCCGTCCACGGGCAAGCTCAAGCACTTCAAGCTGATGAAACTGGCGGGCGCCTACTGGCGCGGTGACCAGCGCAACGAGCAACTGCAGCGCATCTACGGCACGGCTTGGCCGACCAAGGAAGAGTTGCAGCAGTACCTGACGATGCTGGAGGAGGCCGAGAAGCGCGACCATCGCAAGCTCGGCCGCGAACTCGATCTCTTCCACATGGAGGAGACGGCGCCGGGCCTGGTGTTCTGGCACCCGCAGGGCTGGACGGTCTGGCAGCAGGTCGAGCAGTACATGCGCGCGATCTACCGCGACAACGGCTACCTCGAGGTCAAGGGGCCGCAGATCCTGGACAAGCACCTGTGGGAGAAGACGGGCCATTGGGACAACTACCGCGACAACATGTTCGTCACGGAGTCGGAGAAGCGCGAATACGCCCTCAAGCCGATGAACTGCCCGGGCCATGTGCTGATCTTCAACTCGCAGATGCGCAGCTACCGCGACCTGCCGCTGCGCTACGGCGAGTTCGGCCAATGCCATCGCAACGAGCCCAGCGGCGCCCTGCACGGCATCATGCGGGTGCGTGGGTTCACCCAGGATGACGGCCACATCTTCTGCACCGAAGACCAGATCCTTGACGAGTGCGTGGCCTACACCGCGCTGTTGCAGAAGGTCTACAAGGACTTCGGCTTC
>JANNGJ010000065.1:0-5946 GCA_031403815.1 Burkholderiales bacterium
GCGAACTGCGAGACCTCGGCCTTGGCCGTGCCCACCGACTCCTGCATCTTGCCCAGGATGTGCAGGCGCGCTTCCTTGGCCTGGGCCAGCGCCACCTGCATGATTTCCTTGGTGATGCCCTGGATCTTGATGTCCATTTGCAGCGCGGTCACGCCGGCGGTGGTGCCCGCCACCTTGAAGTCCATGTCACCAAGGTGATCTTCGTCACCCAGGATGTCGGTCAGCACCGCGAAGCGGTTGCCGTCCTTGATCAGGCCCATGGCGATGCCAGCCACATGGGCCTTCATCGGCACGCCGGCATCCATCATCGCCAGGCAGCCGCCGCAGACCGAGGCCATTGACGACGAGCCATTGCTCTCGGTGATCTCCGAAACCACACGGATGGTGTACGGGAAGTCTTCCTTGCTCGGCAGCGCGGCAATCAAGGCCCGCTTGGCGAGGCGGCCATGGCCGATTTCACGCCGCTTGGGCGAGCCCACGCGGCCGGTCTCGCCGGTGGCGAAGGGGGGCATGTTGTAGTGCAACATGAAGCGGTCTTCGTAGTCGCCGGCGAGTGCGTCGATGCGCTGGGCATCGCGATCGGTGCCGAGCGTGGCCACCACCACAGCCTGGGTCTCGCCGCGGGTGAACAGGGCCGAGCCGTGGGTGCGCGGCAGGATGCCGGTGCGGATCTCGATCGGGCGCACGGTGCGGGTGTCGCGACCGTCGATGCGCGGCTCACCGGCCAGGATCTGGCTGCGCACGATGCGCGACTCGATCTCGAACAGCAGGCCTTCAACCTCGACCTTGTCAAAGGCGATCGCGTCCTTGGTCAGCGCAGCCATCACGTTGGCGGTGGCTTCGCGGCAGGCTTGCGTGCGGGCTTGCTTGCTGCGGATCTGGTAGGCCGCGCGCAGCGCCGGCTCGGCCAGTGCGGTGACGTTGGCGATGAAGGCCTCGTTCTTGGCCGGAGCGGACCAGGTCCACTCGGCTTTGCCGGCCTCGCGCACCAGCTCATTGATGGCGGCGATGGCGATGTTGCCCTGCTCGTGGCCGAAGACCACGCCGCCCAGCATCACCTCTTCGCTCAGCTGGTCGGCTTCGCTCTCCACCATCAGCACGGCGGCTTCGGTGCCGGCGACGATGAGTTCCATCTTGCTGTCGATCAGCTGGGTCTTGCCCGGGTTGAGCACGTACTGGCCATTGATGTAGCCCACGCGCGCCGCGCCGATCGGGCCGGCGAAGGGGATGCCGCTGATGGCCAGCGCAGCACTGGTGCCGATGAGGGCAGCGATGTCGGCCTGGACTTCGGGGTTCAGGCTCAGCACATGGATCACGACCTGGACTTCGTTGTAGAAGCCTTCGGGGAAGAGCGGGCGGATCGGGCGGTCGATCAGGCGCGAGGTCAGGGTCTCGAGCTCGCTCGGGCGGCCTTCACGCTTGAAGAAGCTGCCGGGGATCTTGCCGGCGGCGTAGGTCTTCTCGATGTAGTCGACGGTCAGGGGGAAAAAGTCTTGCCCCGCCTTGGGCACCGTCTTGGCCACCACCGTGGCCAGAACCACGGTGTCGTCGATGGTCACCACCACGGCGCCGCTGGATTGGCGGGCGATCTCGCCCGTCTCCATCGTGACGGTGTGCTGGCCCCATTGGAAGGTCTTGGTGACTTTGTTGAACAAGCTCATAGCAGCTCCTGCTTCAATATGGGCGCGGCATGCGCCCGGTGGCGGAGTTCAGAGCCTTTGGCGGGATGCCATTCCAGCGCAGCTGCTGCTCGGGTGTGCTTGCAGCGGCGTTGGAATGACACAGCAGCGCGTCGGACTCCACTCTCCAGGATGGCTCAAGAACAAAGAGCCTGCAGTCTGGGGTTCCAGCGCAGGCTCTTCATCTTCGTCGTGTCTTACTTGCGCAAGCCCAGCTTCTGGATCAGCGTGGTGTAGCGATCACCGTCCCTGTCCTTCAAATAGGCCAGCAGGCGTTTGCGCTGGTTGACCATCTTCAACAGGCCGCGGCGACCGTGATGGTCCTTGGCATGCAGCTTGAAGTGCGGCGTCAGTTCGTTGATGCGCGCGGTCAGCAGTGCGACCTGCACTTCAGGGCTGCCAGTGTCGTTGGCAGCGCGGGCGTTGGCCTTGACGACCTCGGCGGTTTGTTGGGTACCCATGGCCATGATGGCGATTTCCTAGAGTCATGGAAACCGCAGCCAGGTGCGCCAATGGAGCCCATCGGCACTGACCCTCGCGGTTTCCGGTTCCACTTGCGGTCACGGGTGAAACCAACCCATGCCGTGCTTGTCTTCGCGCTGCTGTGCAGCCCCGTTGCCGGTTGCGAAGCCGCAGATTATAGGTCAATCGCCTCGGCCAGGCGAGCCAGGCCCATGGTCAGTCGCTTAGGGTCCTGGGCAGCGAAGCACCAGCGCAGCCAGCCCTCGGCCTCGGGGCCGAAGGCAGCGCCCGGCGCCAGGCCCAGGCCGTGGGCAGCAACCAGGTGCTTGGTGTAGCCGAGCGAGTCGGCCTGGCCCGCGACCTGAAAGAAGGCGTACATGCCGCCCTCGGGCAGCGCCACGCGAACCCCCGGCAACTGCCGCAAGCCGCCGACCAACAGGTCTCGGCCGGCGCGCAGCCGACCGACCAGGCCGGGCACGAAGTCGGCTTCAACCGCCAGGGCGGCCAGCGCGCCGCGTTGCACGAACACCGGGGCGCAGGAACTGTTGAACTCGATCAGCTTGCCGATCGCGTCGAGGTGGCCGGGCGGCAGCACCAGCCAACCCAGGCGCCAACCGGTCATGAGGAAGGTCTTGGAAAAACTCTGCGCCACGACCAGCCTGTCGGCGGGCTCAGCGACGTCAAGAAAACTCGGCGCGGCTTTTGCTTCGCCGAACCAGACGCGTTCATAGACCTCGTCGGCGACGATCCAGGTGCCGGTCTTGCGGCAGTGTTCAAGGATGGCGCGCTGTTCGGCGCGCGTCAGGGTCCAGCCGGTCGGGTTGTTCGGGGCATTCACCAGCAACACCCGCGTGGCGGGCGTGACGGCATCGAGCAGGGCTTGCAAGTCGAGCACCCAGGCGCCGTCGGCGCGCGGCGCCAACGCCACGCGCTTCACGTTCGCGCCGAGGATGGCCGGCTGCGCCGTCAGGTTGGGCCAGACGGGCACCACCACCACCACTTCATCACCGGCACCTGCCAGCATCTGCATGGCGATCATCAGCGCCGTCACACCGGCCGAGGTCACCGCAATGCGATCCGCATCGACAGGCCGGTGCAGCGCGCTGGTGTACGCCGCCAGGCCCTCGCGCAGTGCCGGCAGGCCGAGGTTGTGGGAGTAGAAGGTCTCGCCCTGCATCAGCGAGGCGGCAGACGCCTCGCGCACCACGAGGGGCGTGACTTCATCGCTCTCGCCGAACCAGAAGGCCAGCACGTCGGCGCGCGCCAGGCCGGCATTGGCAACCTCGCGGATGAGCGAGCCTGGCAGATCCTTGATCGCGTGGCGCATGGCTAGCTTCCGGCCTCGATCCGGGCCATCTTGCAACTGTGCGGCATCTCGACCTCGGCCGCCTCGAAGCGCCGCACGGTGCGAAAGCCGTAGCCCGAGCCCTCGATGTCATGGCGCACGCCGGGCGCGCCCGCACGGTCCATGATGCTCACCACCAGCGGCTGCTGAAACTGGTGATCGCCGGCGCGCAGCAGGCCGCCGTGCAAGCCGCCGAGCGTGCGCGCATCGAAAGCCATGCCCGGCAGGGTGCGCGCCACCGCGGTCGGATCGACACTGCCGCTGCGCTCGATGGCCGCGGCCAGCATTTCGACGATCACTTGCATACGCACATGGACGTAGTCATCGCGCGGGTCGGGGAAGCGCTGGCGGAACGCGCCATAGAAGGCGTCCGACACATTGCCGCCCACATTCGGATGCCACTCGGCGACGGCCAATACGGCGCCAACACCGGCGTCGCCGATCGCCGCCGGGGCGCCGAGGGCGTTGCCATAGAAGGTGTAAAACTTGACGGCAGCGCCGACCTCGCGGGTGGCCTTGACCAACAACGTCAGGTCATTGCCCCAGTTGCCGGTGAGCACGGCCTGCGCGCCACTGGCCTGGATCTTGGCGGCATAGGGCAGAAAGTCCTTGATGCGGCCCAGTGGGTGCAATTCGTCACCGACGATCTCGATGTCGGGCCGCTTGGCGGTCAGCATGACGCGGGCCTGCCGGTTCACATGCTGGCCAAAGCTGTAGTCCTGGCCCAGCAGGTAGATCTTCTTCAGGCCGGTGTCGCTGCGCAGCACCTCGGTCAAGGCTGCCAGGCGCATGTCGGCATGGGCATCGAAGCGGAAATGCCACGGGCTGCAGCGCGCATTCGTCAGCACCGGATCGACCGCAGAGTAGTTGAGGAACACCACACGCCGATCAGGCGCTCTGTCGTTGTGCTTGTCGATGGCGTCGATCAGCGCCGCTGCGGTGGCCGAGCTGTTGCCCTGCAAGACGAAGCCGATGCCTTGATCGATGACCGCGCGCAGTGTTGACAACGCCTCTTCGGTCGAGCCCTTGCTGTCGAAACGCAGCAGCTCAAGCCGCTGCGCACCGCCGCGCAGCGCAACCCCACCGCGCCGATTGACGCGCTCGACCGCCCACAGCAGGTTGCGGAACACGGCCTCGCCAGCGTTGGCGAACGCCCCCGACAGGCCTTCGATCAGGGCCAGGCGCACCGGTGCGGCGCTGCCCTGCGCGCTGACCGGTTTCGAGAGCGCGGCCAAGGCCAGAGCCAGGGCGCCACGCCGTGTCAGTTGAGTTTGAAACATCGCAAAAACAAGGCCCTTGAAAACAAAAAAGCCGCTGCCAAGTGAGCGGCATGGTGAACGGCATCGGGCCCTCAAGGCAAGCCAAACACCACAACCGATTCTAGGAGGTCGTCCATGTTTCTCGTACCAATTTCCCCCGCCAGCCGCTCAGCCTCGGATTTCGCCCGCAACCTCGGGCGCTTGATCGATGACAGATTTTTCGACCGCTCTCCCGCCAACGGCGCAGACGTCGCGCAGCGAAGCCCGGCGCTCGATGTCGCCGAAAGCGAAGGCAGCTACAGCGTCAGCATCGACTTGCCCGGCGTGGGCAAGGATGCCGTGAAAATCGCCATCGATGGCCGACGCGTCAGCGTCAGCGCGCAAACCGCGAGCGAAGAGACACCGAAGGACGGCAAGCGGTTGATCTACCGTGAGCGTTCGTCAGCGAGCTTCGCGCGCAGCTTCACGCTGCCCGAAGAGGTCGATCAGGAGGCCTCTCAGGCCAAACTCGACAACGGCGTGTTGTCGCTCACCTTGGCGAAGAAGCGCGCCGCAGCGGCCAAACAACTCACGGTCAACTGAGCCCCGCGTCGATCGCGTCGAGCGCCCACCGCGGCTTCACATCGAAGCTGCGCTGGCGCTCGGGCCGGCTGCGGCCCGCCTGCACGCGCATCGCGGCTGCCAGCGCAATCATGGCGCCGTTGTCACTGCACAAACGCAGCTCGGGGTAGTGCACACGAACGCCAGCCCGGCTGCACGATGCATTGAGTTGCTCACGCAGGTGCGCGTTGGCCCCGACGCCACCCGCCACGACCAGGCTCGTCATGCCGCTGTCGCGCAGGGCGCGCATCGACTTCTTCACCAGGACGTCGACGATGGCAACTTGCGTCGATGCAGCCAGGTCGGCGCGCTGCTGCAAGCTCGGCATGGGGCCCAGCTTGCGCGACTGGGTCATGACGGCGGTCTTGAGGCCGGCGAAGGAGAAGTCGAGATCGCCACTGTGCAGCAGCGGCCGCGGCAGGGCAAAGGCCTGGCTGTCGCCTTGCTGCGCCAAGCGCGCCAGCGCGGCGCCGCCCGGGTAGCCCAGGCCGAGCAGCTTGGCGCTCTTGTCGAAGGCCTCGCCTGCAGCGTCGTCGATGGTCTCGCCCAGCAGTACATACGCACCGACACCGTCAACGCGCATGAGCTGGGTGTGACCGCC
>JANNGJ010000066.1:0-6668 GCA_031403815.1 Burkholderiales bacterium
GCCAGCTCGGAGCTGCGGTTCCAGGCAAAGCGGGTGAACTGCCAGCCCCACCAGACGAAGACCAGCGCAAACACCAGCACGAACAGGCTCGACACGATCTTCAGCAGCGCGGTGCCGCGCGGCCCGAGCTGGGGCCAGACATCGACATCGAAGTGCGTGCTCTCGCGGATGCCAACCATGGCGCCGATCATGATCATCCAGATGAAGAGAAAGCGGGCCATCTCCTCGGTCCAGATGTAGCTCGGGATCAGCGCCGTGTAGCGCGAAAATATTTGCAGGCTGACGGGAATGATCAGTATCGCCACCGAGGCGGCCAACAGCACCGACAGCAGGCTGCTGTAGGCGGCCGTAAAGCGCTTGAGCGCCAGACGAGGTGTGTTCATGACAAAACAACGGCGACGTGGTTCACGTCGCCGTCGGACTCCGGGTTGCGGTGGTGAACGGGGAGGCGCCCCCTACAGGGCCTTGATCTTGGCGAAGATCGCCTCGGCACCGACCTCCTTGGCATAGGCCTCCATTACCGGATCGGCCAACTTCTTCATCGCGTCGCGCTCGGTGAAGGGAACGCGCTTCAAGCGGTTGGCCTTCTCCAGCGCGTCGAGCTTGGCGCTGTCTTCGCCCGACTCGATTTCGCGGCCAAAGGCCCCGGCCTCCTTGCCAGCCCGCACGATCGCGGCCTGCAGGTCGGGCGGCAGCTTGGCAAAGGTCTTGCCCGAGAAGCAGATCGGCCGGATGGTGATGGCATGTTGCGTCATCGACAACTGGGGTGCCACTTCATAGAACTTCATCGCCTCGACGCCAGCGGCCTCGTTCTCGCCGGCCGAGATGACGTTGTTCTGGATCGCGTTGTAAACCTCGTTGTAGGCGATCACGGTCGGGCTCATGCCGATGGCGCTGAAGGTGCGGCTCCAGATCGGCGCGCCCTGCACGCGCACCTTCAGGCCCTTCATCTCGGCCAGGTTGCGCACCGGCTTGTTGACGAAGATATTGCGCGTGCCGCCACCGGCGTAGCCGATCAGCATGACCTCGGCGTTCTTGGCCACTTCGTCGGCGATCGGCTTGAGCAAGTCGGCATCCAGCACCTTGTTCCAGTGCGCCAGATCGCGGAACAGGAAGGGCGCGTCGATGAAGGGCGCGGCCTTGGAGAAGGTGCTCATGTGGGCCGGCGAGACGATGCCGTAGTCCACCGCCTTGCCCTGCGCCATGTACTCGAAGTACTGCTTCTCCAGGCCCAGTTCACTGTTGCGGTGCAAGACAAAGTTGATCGGCTTGGCGTAGTACTTCTTGACCAGCTCCTCAAACTTCAGCAGCGCCTTGTTGAAGGCGTGGTCGTCGTTGAACTGCACCGCGCCGTGCAGGGTGATGACCTGCGCCTGTGCGGCCGTGGGCAGCGCCGCGATGAAGGGCGCCGCGACGGCAGCTCCGGCGGCCAGAGAACCAATGAACTTCCTGCGCTGCAACATGGTTTGTCTCCTGATGGGGTAGCGCAGGCTATGCCCTGGTGCGGCGGCGCGCATCAGGGCCAGCCCTGAGACGCGTCGCCCCTGCAGGTTGCGCGCTATGCTGCCTCCATCGACGCCGCCCGGGCGTCTAGCAGGGTCGCCCATGTCGCCACAACGCCGCTTGCTGCTGCTCTGCTTGGGCCTCGCGCCGGTGCTGGCGCGGGCGCAATCCGCACCGACGGCCAGCGAACAGGCGGCCTACCGCGGCCTGCACGCAGCGGCGCAGCGCGGCGAGCTTGCGGCCCTGCGCCAGGCGCTCACGGGCAAGCCAGGCCTGAATGGCCGCGACGGCCACGGCCGCACGCCGCTGCATGTGGCCACGTTTGCGCGCCAGCGCGAGGCGATCCAGGTGCTGGCTGCCGCCGGCGCAGACCTGGGCCTGCTGGAGAACGACCGCTACGACGCGGTGACGATTGCCTCCGTGGCCGACGATGAGCCAAGCCTGCGCCTGTTGCTGGCCCTGGGCGCCAGCGCCAAGCTCATCACCAGCCGCTACGACGGCACGGCCCTGATCGCCGCGGCGCACCTGGGCCATGACGGCGTCGTGCGCCAGTTGATCGCGGCTGGTGCGCCGCTCGACCATGTCAACAACCTGCACTGGACAGCGGCAATCGAGGCCGTGGTGCTCGGCAATGGCGGCACGCGGCATCAAGCGACGCTGAAAGCCTTGATCGACGCCAAGGCCAATTTGCAGCTCGCCGACCGCAGTGGGCGCACGCCGCTGGCGCTGGCGCGCGAGCGCGGCTACACCGCGATGGTTGTGATGTTGGAGAGCGCTGGAGCGCGCTGAGCCACATCGGAGGAAAATAGCCGACTTCCTCCAGCTGCCTACCCTGCCCACCATGACCGCTCCTGCCTACCCCCATACCCAATTGCTGATCGCCGGCCAATGGTGCGACGCCGCCAGCGGCCGCACCCTGGCCGTCGTCAACCCGGCCAGCGGCGCCGAGATCGGCCGCGTGGCGCATGCCGGCATTGCCGACCTCGACCGTGCCCTGGCCGCCGCCGACAAGGGCTTCAGCGTGTGGCGCAACATGCCGGCGATCGAGCGCGCCAAGCTGATGCGCGCGGTCGCGCTGCTGCTCAAGGAGCGCGCCGGCGAGATCGCCACGATGATGAGCCAGGAGCAGGGCAAGCCCCTGGCCGAGGCCAAGGGTGAAGTGCTGTCGGCCGCCGACATCATCGAGTGGTTCGCTGACGAGAGCCGGCGCATCTACGGCCGCATCGTGCCGCCGCGCAACCTGGCGGTGCAGCAGATGGTGCTGAAGGAGCCGGTCGGCCCGGTGGCCGCCTTCACGCCCTGGAACTTCCCGATCAACCAGGTGGTGCGCAAGGTGTGTGCGGCGCTGTCCACCGGCTGCTCCATCATCGTCAAGGCGCCGGAAGAAACCCCGGCCTCGCCGGCGGCGCTGATGAAAGCCTTTGCCGACGCGGGCGTGCCAGCGGGCGTGATCGGCCTGGTGTACGGCGACCCGGCCGAGATCTCGGGCTACCTGATTCCGCACCCGGTGATCCGCAAGATCACTTTCACCGGCAGCACGCCGGTGGGCAAGCAGCTGGCTGCCATGGCCGGCCTGCACATGAAGCGCGCGACCATGGAACTGGGCGGCCACGCCCCGGTGATCGTGGCCGAAGACGCCGACATCGCCCAGGCCGTGAAGGCCGCGGGCGCGGCCAAGTTTCGCAATGCCGGGCAGGTGTGCATCGCACCGACGCGCTTTCTGGTGCACAACAGCATCCGCGCCGAGTTCGAGCGTGCGCTGGTGGCCCAGGCCGGCAAGCTCAAGGTCGGCGAAGGCCTGGCCGAGGGCACGACGATGGGCCCGCTGGCCAACCCACGGCGCCTGACGGCGATGCAGGACATCACCGCCGACGCTGTCAAGCGCGGCGCCAAGGTCGCCCTCGGTGGCGAGCGCATCGGCTCGACCGGCAACTACTTTGCGCCCACCGTGCTGACCGACGTGCCGCTCGACGCCATGGTCTTCAACCAGGAGCCCTTCGGCCCGATGGCCGCCATCCGCGGCTACGACACACTCGACGAAGCGATTACCGAGAGCAACCGTCTGCCTTTCGGCCTGGCCAGCTACGCCTACACGCGCTCGCTGGCCACCGCGCACGCGCTGTCGCAGCGGCTTGACGTGGGCATGTTGTGGATCAACCAGCCCGCCATGGCCGTGCCCGAGATGCCCTTCGGCGGCGTCAGGGATTCGGGCTACGGCAGCGAGGGCGGACCGGAGGCGCTGGAGGCCTATTTGGTGACCAAATCGGTGTCGATCCTGATGGGTTGAAGGCGGCTGTCAAGGCGGTGCCGCCCGCGGCACCGCCCAGCGTTCTTCATGCGAGCCGCGCGGCGCTGGCCAAAAGCAGCACTGCGTCCAAGCCAGGCCGAGGGTTTCGCTGAGCACCTGCTTGGCGGCTTCACTGGTGCGCCACCAGTGCACGATGTCAGTCTCGTGGGGCGCGCCCGCAATGATGCCGACGCGGGTGGCGTCACCGAAGGCCAGGCGGTAAATCGTGCGGGTGCGGCGGGCATGGGCACCAAGGCTGTAAACGTCGATGGCCTCGACCGGCTCGGCGCCCTGTTGCGCCCAATCACGCACCCAGACTGCGCTGGCGTAGGAGCGGTCTTGCTTGGTGGCGGGGGTGGGCACCGCTTCGATGACCATCTCGGGCAACTTTTGACGCAGCCGGTCTGCCGCACGCTCGGCAAAGCTGGCGAAGGGGCTGAAGGACGGAATCGGCCCGCCTGAAGTGAGCACGCGCTGGTACCCCTGCGCTCGCACGTAGGCCGCTGCCGCGTCCAATTCGCGTTCGCCCAGCCAGCCCTCAACCACGATCAAGCCCGCCGCGCCAGCGCGCGCCCCCGCCACCGGCTGGTTCACCGCCAGCCAGCCGCCCAGCTGGCGCGCAATGAGCAACGCTGCAGTGCCAAGCACGGCGAGCAGAAGCAGCCAGCCCCAGGCCGTGGGCAGGATCACTTCACGGCGTTGAAACAGGCGGGGCATGGGACGCGAGTTTCGCAGGCCGCCGCCAAGACGCCGCCACCGCGCACAGAACCCCGGTGCCCTGCGCTGGCATCAGCCTGTCTCTAGAATGCCCAGCCCCCTTTCCCAGAGAGCCTTCCATGAGCGGCCTGATCCGCATTCGCGGCGCCCGCCAGCACAACCTCAAGAACCTCGACCTCGACATCCGCACCGGTGAGATGACGGTGGTGACGGGGCCGAGTGGTTCGGGCAAGTCGAGCCTGGTGTTCGACACGCTCTACGCCGAAGGCCAGCGGCGCTATGTCGAGACCTTCAGCGCCTATGCGCGGCAGTTCCTCGACCGCATGGACCGGCCCGCGGTCGATCGCGTCGATGGCGTGCCACCAGCGATTGCGATCGACCAGACCAACCCGGTGCGCAGCTCGCGCTCGACCGTCGGCACGATGACGGAGTTGAACGACCACCTGAAGCTGCTTTACGCACGTGCGGCGCAGCTCTACGACAAGCAGACTGCGCTGCTGGTGCGGCATGACACGCCGGAGACGATCTACCTGGAGCTGGCGGCACGCGCCGCCGCCGCGGGCGATCCGCGCCTCGTCATCACGATGCCGGTCGAGCTGCCCGCCGACACCTCCGCCGAACAGATCGACCAATGGCTCGCGGCGAGTGGCTTCACGCGCGTGCAGGCCGAGCGCACGGTCGGCACGCGCAAGCTGCTCGATGTGGTGGTCGATCGGTTTCGCGCTTCGACGGCCGAGAAGGTGCGTGTGGTCGAGGCCATCGAGCTGGCCTTGAAGCGCGGCAGCGGGCGCATCAATGTCTATGCCACCGCGGAAGACGGCACCGAGGCACAACTCTGGCGCTGGTCCACCGGACTGCATTGCCCCGAGAGCGACCAACGCTACAGCGATCCGCAGCCGGCGCTGTTCTCCTTCAACTCGGCCTTCGGCGCCTGCGACACCTGCCGCGGCTTCGGCCGCGTCATCGGCATCGACTTCGGCCTGGTGATCCCCGACGAGCGCAAGACCCTGCGCAGCGGCGCCATCAAGACGATCCAGACCCCCGCCTGGAAAGAGTGCCAGGATGACCTGATGAAGTACGCTGGCGAGGCCGGCATCCCGCGCGACACCGCGTGGACCCACCTGACGCCAGCCCAGCGCGACTGGGTCATCGAGGGTTCGCCGAACTGGAACGGCAAGTGGAACCAGCAGTGGTACGGCGTGCGCCGCTTCTTCGAGTACCTGGAGAGCAAGGCGTACAAGATGCACATCCGCGTGCTCTTGTCGAAGTACAGGAGCTACACGCCGTGTCATGTCTGCGGCGGCGCGCGGCTGAAGACGGAAGCGCTGCTGTGGCGGCTGGGCTCGACGGCCAACGCCGATGCCGCACTGCCCGCAGCCGAGCGCTTCCTGCCGCTCGGTGTGCAATGGTCGCGCGAGCAGCTCGAGAGCCTCGATGGCCTGGCGCTGCACGACCTGATGCGGCTGCCGATCGACCGCCTGCGCCGCTTCTTCGACACCCTGGCCCTACCCGACGCGATGCGCGATGAGGCGCTGAAATTGCTGCTCGACGAGATCCGCACGCGCTTGAAGTACCTCTGCGATGTCGGCATCGGCTACCTCACGCTCGACCGCCAGAGCCGCACCCTGAGTGGCGGCGAAGTCCAGCGCATCAACCTGACCACGGCGCTCGGCACATCCCTCGTCAACACGATGTTCGTGCTCGACGAGCCCAGCATCGGCCTGCACCCGCGCGACATGGGCCGCATCGTCGAAGCCATGCATCGGCTGCGCGATGCCGGCAACACGCTGGTGGTGGTAGAGCACGACCCGGCGGTGATGCTGGCGGCCGACCGCCTGATCGACATGGGACCCGGTCCCGGCGAGCGCGGCGGACAGATCGTGTTCGACGGCTCGCCCGACGACGCCAAGCACGCCGACACCCTGACCGGCGCCTACCTCGGTGCGCGCAAGCATGTCAGCAGCGGCATCAAGCGCCTGGTCACCGAGAGCACGCCGCGCCTGGTGCTCGAAGGCGCACGCGAACACAACTTGAAGGCCGTCACGATCGAATTCCCGCTGCTGCGTCTGGTGGCGGTGACCGGCGTCTCGGGTTCCGGTAAGAGCACGCTGATGCAGGACGTGCTCTACCCGGCGCTGGCGCGCAAGTTCGGCAAGGCCAC
>JANNGJ010000067.1:0-2326 GCA_031403815.1 Burkholderiales bacterium
CTGTCGTCGATCTGGACCATCACCTACACCCAGCCCTCGCGCTACAACTGGATGCTGCAGTTCTACCTGCGCGCCCAGGGCCTCGCGCTGAGCTGGGTCGGCACCGGGCGGCTGATCTTCAGCTTGAACTACGGTGACGCGGAGTTCGACGCCGTGCTGACCCGCTTTGTCGCAGCGGCCAAGGCGATGCAGGCCGACGGTTGGTGGTGGCAAGACGCCGCGCAGACGAACAAGACAATCCGCCGCGGCATCCTTCGCGAGTTCCTGCGCCAGTACCTGTGAGTCGCGGCTCAACGGTGCTGCACGTGCGGCATCGGGTCGATCAGTTCGCCGCGCAGCAAGTAGAGCGGCGCTTTGTAGTACAGCATGATGTCGTGGAAGGGGTCGGTGATGATCTTGCCGGCCCAGACCAAGCCGGTGAGCAGGTTTCGCTGCACCCACAGTTGGCCGACGCGGAAGAGCAGGCCGGTGACGCCGAGCGACAGCCAGGCCAGGCCAACATCGTTGGCGAACTCGCGCAGGGTGGTGGCGGGCTCGATCAGACCGAACAGGCTGGGCGCCAACCAGAGCACCAGAGGGATCAGTACCCACACGGCCATCAGCACGATCTTGCGCTGGATGTTGTAGCCGATCTTGATGGCTTCCTTGTGTTCGTCGGTGGCGTGGTTGACGTGGTCGTAGCCGCGCGGCTCAAAGAAGAAGTGGCCTGCCTGGCGGCTGGTCATGGACACGCACCAGGCCAGGATGGCGGCCATCGCCGGGTCAACGAACTGCAGGCTGTTGGCAATTACGATGCTGACTGCGCTCAACAAGTGCAGCGACTGGTTGATGCGGCTGTGGTGGTAGAAGCGGTGGTCGTCCCAGCGCTGGGTGGCAAGTTCATTCAGCAGTTCGCGCACGATGATCCTCTCGCGGTGGATGCAGTAGGGCGGCCCGTTGCCGGCCTGCGTGAACAGATGATGACGGCCGAACATGAAGCTTGCGTGACGGCCCGATGGCGAAACCGACACACAGCCGTCATGCAACTGTTTTGTGGCGCAGGCAGCATCCAGCCATGAACACTCAAAACGCTGCGGCCATCGTGGTGGACCGATTCCCGGCCTTGCAACGCTCGCTGCGAGTGGCCTGTGTCACCGAAACCTACCCGCCTGAAGTCAACGGCGTGGCGCTGACCTTGGCCTGCGTGGTCGAGGGCTTGCAGCGGCGCAATCACTCGGTGGAGTTGGTCCGGCCGCGCCAGGACCGTCACGAAGCGGCCGGGCAAGCGCAAGGCTTTCACGAGGTGCTGATGCGCGGCATGCCGATCCCACGCTACCCGAACTTGCGCCTGGGCCTGCCCGCCAAAGGCGCGTTGGTGCAGCGCTGGTCTCGGCACCGGCCTGACATCGTGCACATTGCCACCGAGGGTCCACTGGGCTGGTCGGCATTGCAGGCGGCGCGCCAACTCAAGCTGCCAGTGAGCTCGGACTTTCGAACCAACTTTCACGCCTACAGCAAGCACTACGGTTTGGGCTGGCTGCACAAGCCGATCATGGCCTACCTGCGCAAGTTCCATAACCACACCCAGTGCACGATGGTGCCGACCGAGGCTCTGCGCCGCGTGCTGGAGCAGGATGGTTTTCGCAACGTCACGGTGGTTTCGCGCGGCGTCGACACCGCCCGCTTCTCGCCCCTGCAACGCAGCCAGGCGCTGCGCGAGCAATGGGGCGTGGAAGCCAGCGACCTGGTGGTGGCCTGCATCGGTCGCCTGGCGCCGGAGAAAAACCTGTCAACCCTGAGCGCGGCCTGGCGCGAGATTCGCCGCCTCAACCCGCGGGCGAAGTTGGTCTTCGTCGGCGAGGGGCCCCTGCGCGCAACGCTTCAGGCCGACCACCCCGAGGCGATCTTTGCAGGGCAGCGCAGCGGCGCTGACCTTGCGGCGCACTACGCCTCGGCCGATCTGTTGCTGTTCCCGAGCCTGACGGAGACCTTCGGTAACGTCACGACAGAAGCGCTGGCCAGCGGCTTGGCGGTGGTGGCCTTTGACCACGCAGCGGCCGCACAACTCATTCGCGACAACGACAACGGTGCCCTGGTGCCCTACGCCGATGGCGCGGCCTTTGTGCGCGCTGCCGCGGCCCTGGCCTGTGACCCTGCACAACGCCAGCGCATGGGCGCTGCGGCCTGCCTCAGCGTGGCGTCACTCAGCTGGAACGCGATCGTGGCGCGCTTTGAAGCCACGCTGTGCCGCGTCATTCGCGAGACCGATTTGTTCGCCGACGAACCGCTCGTCGCCACCCGCGAGGCCATTGGCTGAGCCGGCAGCACGCCAGATCAGCAGGCCCAT
>JANNGJ010000068.1:0-5748 GCA_031403815.1 Burkholderiales bacterium
TCCTCGACACCGGCGCGCAGCAGGGCCCGCGCCGCCGCCAGGCCGGCCACACCGCCGCCGACCACGGCCACGGCGCAACGCTGGGTCTGCGCGGGCGTGAACGCGCTCGCTGTGCGCAACTGGTGGCCGCGCAAGTGGGAAGCGCCGAGCCAGCCGCCGTCGTAGGGCGCGGGCGCCCCTTCGCGGCATGCCGCCAAGCCCACACCGAAGGGGGCCAACAGTGCCGCGCGGCGCGTCATGCCGCTGGCGCGCTGCTTCATCGGTGCACCTTGCCCCATTCCTCCTCGAATTGCTGCACCAGCACCTGGTTCGACAGGCGGTTGACCTCGGTTGGCAGCCGCGCCATGTCGGGCGGAAACTGCAGCAGCGCAGGTACGCCGGCCGGCGTCAGGAAGCGCAGGCCTTCGGGCAGAAGGGAAGGCGCGCGCCAGGGGCGGCGACTGGCGATGACAAAGCCCCACTCGCCGAAGCTCGGCACGTGCGCGTGATACGGCGTGGCCGTCAGCCCGACGGCTTCGACCGTCGTGACCACGGTCCAGAAGCTGCGCCGTGCCACCAGGGGCGAGGTGGTCTGCACCACGGCGTAGCCACTGGCGGCGAGGTGGCGGTCGATCAGCGCATAGAAGCTGGTGGTGTAGAGCTTGCCGAGCGAGAAGTTGCTCGGGTCGGGGAAGTCGATGACGATGATGTCGAAGATGTCTTCATGGCCTTCGAGCCAGGTGAAGGCATCGGTATTGACGACCTTGAGCTTGGGTGAATCGAAGGCCTGGGCGTTGAGCTTGCGCAGTGACGGCTCGCGCGCGAACAGCCGCGTCATGTGCGGGTCCAGCTCGACCAGGGTGACCTGCTCGACGCTGGGGTACTTCAGCACTTCGCGCAGCGCCATGCCGTCGCCACCGCCGAGAATGGCCACGCGCCGGGGCGCGCCGTGCGCGGCCATGGCCGGGTGCACCAGCGACTCGTGGTAGCGGTACTCGTCGCGCGAGTCGAACTGCAAGTTGCCGTTGAGGAAGAGGCGCGCGCCGCCCTGCGCATCGGCCGTGACCACCACGCGCTGGTAGTCACTGCTGGTGGCATGCACGATGCCCTCGCCGTAGAAGCGGTCTTCGGCCCAGCTGGTCAGGCGGTCGGCGCCGAGCGCAGCGGCACACAAAGCCGCAGCCACCAGGCCACAGGCAGCGACGTGCACCCACAGGCGGCGCAGCTCGGCGCGGAACAGCCACAGCGCCCAGGCGGCAACGGCCACGTTCATCAGGCCGAACACGACCCCGGTGCGAATCAAGCCCAACTGCGGCAGCAGCAACAGCGGGAATGCCAGCGCGACAGCGAGTGCACCGAGGTAGTCGAAGGTCAACACCTGCGAGACCAACTCGCTGAGTTGCCAGCGCTGGCGGAAGTGCGACTTCAGAATGCGCATCACCAGCGGAATCTCCAGGCCCACCAGGGTGCCCACCAAGAGCACCAACGCGTACAGCAGCACCCGAAAGGGCAGCGTGGTGGCGGCGTCGTGCAGCAGGTTGTGGGCCACGAAGAGCGCGGCGGGCATCAGGCCGCCGATCAGGCCGACCAGCAGCTCGACGCGCAGGAAGGTGGCCACCAGTTGCCGCACGACAAAACGGCTGAGGTAAGCGCCAATGCCCAGCGCAAACAGATAAACGCCGATGATGGTGCTGAACTGCAGCACCGAGTCGCCGAGCAGCCAGCTCGCCAGCGTGCCCGCTGCCAGCTCGTAGAGCAGGCCGCATGCTGCAACCACGAAGACCGACGCCAGCAGCGCGACTTCGGCCGGCGCGATCCGAGACGCCGCGGCATTTCCAAGCGGCCGCCGCGGATCCGGCTCTGCCGGTCCGCCAGCGGCGCCCCCTTGAGGGAGAGCGGCAAAGCCGCCTCGGGGGTGGTTCACTTCAGCCGTGGACTGAGGCTGACACGATCAGGCCGATGGCGATGCACATCGCACCGACCACGATGGCCAGGGCGACGTTCTTCTCGTCGATGATCTGCTTCCACAGGTCGTAGGGCGTGAGCTTGTCGATGATGACGAAGCAGAGCCAGAAGACTGCCACGCCCATCAGCGCGAACAGCATGGAGCCGAAAAAGACGCCGGGTTTGAACCATTCGATGCCCATCATGGGGAACCTCCTGTTGCTGGGTTGGAAAGTGAACCACGCTACTTGTGGCCGCCGCCGCCACCGAAGCCGCCGCCGTAGGAGCCGCCACCGGTGCGCGCGCCACTCGAGCCCGAGCGCAGGCATTGGCGATATTCGTTGCTGGCTTCGCCGAAGGTGGTGCGCAAGCCGTCGCAGTTGTTGCTGCTGCAATCCTTGAGCATCACCACGATGACGATGATCACGATGACGGCGATGATCAAATTCTTTGGGATCGACGAGCCGTTGCTGTTGAACGAAATCGGTGACGCCTCGCGGGCCAGCGCAGCACCTGCGGCGCCCGGCAGCTTGAAGGCCGCGGCAATCACCGCGGCATCCAGCGTCTGCCCAGCCGACCAGGTGATTTCGTCACCCGCCTGTTCACGGTTCAAGCGTTTGGCGCCGGCCGCGTAGTCGACGTTGGCGGTGCGCTGGCCGCGCTCGAGCTTCCAGTAGAACTCACCCAGCACGTAGTTGATCTGGCCGTTGTAGGCGTAGAGCTTGCGGTAGCTGTCGCCGCGCCAGCGGGCGCTGTCGCCGCTCAGCTGCGGCGCGCCGGTGAGCGGCACGGCCCAGCTCCAGCCGTCTTCAGCATCCACCAGGAACGCGAAGCCCTCGGTGCGGTTGTAGAGCAGGTACTCGCGCCAGAACACGCTTTCGTCGTCGGCATCCTCGGCGATTTCGCAGCGCTCGGCATAGCCGACCACTTGCCACGGTTTGGGCGGCCCGCCCAAGGCCAGCGATGCCGCGGCGCCGAGCGGCAGTTGGGGCTCGCCGCCGCCGAGCTGCGGTGTGTCTTGCGCGTAGTGCGCCAGGTCGCCACCGACACCTTGCGAGACGTCGACCACCACGTGGCACTGGTGGCAGACGATGGCCTGGGTGGTGGCCAGCTTGACTTCGAGCGCGGTGCCGCAGCTCGGGCAGGCCACGCCGCGTGCACCTAATGTCTTTTCGCTGGGCTCGCGCAGCCCCGTCAGCACAAGTTCTGACAGCGCCGCGCCGCGCCCGACAGACCAATGGGGCTTGGCGGGGTCGGCAAAGTCCAGGGTGGCGACTTCGTCTTGGGCGTTGCGCAGATCGACGACGCTGTACTCGCCGTCCAGCTTGGGCGCAAACGGCAACTCGCCCTGCGCGGCGGCGGTGCGCGCGCGCGTGACCGACGCCACCTGCCAGCTGCGCCCGTCGAGGGTGAAGGCCAGGCCGGGACGCAAGTCGTCCTGGCGCGGCAGTGGCGTAGGCGCTGGCGCATCGAAGGCCACGACGTAGCGGCCGTTGTCTTCTGACAGCCAGGCGCTCTTGCCGCTGTCGAACAAGGCGTGCCACTCATTCCAGCTGCCCTCGGCGTAGCGCATCTGCAGCCGGCCAACCAGCGTGAAGGCCGCACCCTGCCAGCGCCCGGCCACGCCGAGCTGCAGCGGCGAGTGGTCGTCGAACAAATCGGCCGATTGGCCGATGCGGCGCAGCGCCTCCCCATCGCGTGCCAGGGTGCTACGGCAGAAGCCGCACACCGCGATCGGTGACGCCGCCGAGGCGAACTCGACCGGCGCGCCGCAGTTAGGGCACGCGGCGCGCCAAGCGCGCTGCGGAGTGTCTGCGGTGGCCACGGACTACCCGCGCATCGGCGTTGAAATCAATCCCGCTCGCGCTGAGCCTGGCGAAGCGCCGCGCGGGGCTTCGACAGGCTCAGCCCGAACGGAGCCGTGCCGCGCGTCATCGCCGGTCCATCAAACCAGCTTCTTCAACAACTCGGCCTTTTTGGCGCCGAACTCCTCGTCGGTGAGGATGCCCTTGGCCTTCAGGTCCGCCAGCTTCTCGATCGTCGCCATGACCTCGTCGGGCTTGATGCCGGCGGCTGCGGCGGCCGCCGCCAGTCCGGCCGCGCCGCCGCCTTGCAAGCCCTGCTGCAGGTTCTGCGCCAGCACCTGGCCGAGTGCCACGCCCGCGCCCAGGCCCATGGCGTCGCCGGCAATGCCACTGCCCCCGCCGCCCGCCGCCGTCATGCCAGGGATGGCCTGCGCGGTCTGGTACTGCATGAACTTGCCCATGTCATTGCCGACCATGCCCATGCCGATGCGCTGGTCGAGCAGCTTCTGCAACTCGTCGGGCAGCGAGACGTTTTGCACCGTCACGCTTTCCAGCGCCAGGCCGAGCTTGTCGAACTCCGGCGCGGTGGCGTCCTTCAACTGCTTGGCAAACTCGACCTGGTTCGCCGCCAGATCGAGGAAGGGAATGCCGGCCGAGGCCACCGCGTCGCTGATGTGCTGCAGCATCAGCGCACGCAGTTGGCCGTCAAGTTCGGCGGCGGTGTAGACATCGCGCGTGCCGGAGATCTCGGTGTGGAACTTCTTCGGGTCGACCACCCGGTAGGCATAGTTGCCAAAGGCGCGCAGGCGCACGGCGCCGAAATCCTTGTCACGGATGGCCACCGGCTGCGTCGTGCCCCAGCGCTGGTCAATCTGCTGGCGCGTGCTGAAGAAGTAGACGTCGCTCTTGAACGGGCTCTGGAACAGCTTGTCCCAGTTCTTCAGATAGGTCAGCACCGGCAGGGTCTGCGTCGTCAGCTTGTGCATGCCCGGGCCGAACACGTCGGCGACCTTGCCCTCGTTGACGAAGACCGCCACCTGCGACTCGCGCACCGTGAGCGAGCCGCCGTACTGGATCTCGCGGTCGGCAACGGGAAAGCGCCAAGCCAAGGTGCCGTCGCCAGGCTCGACCCACTCGATGATGTCGATGAACTGTTTCTTGATGAAGTCCATCAGGGCCATGAGCTTGCTCCTTCGCCCGCGATCAGGTGCGAGCGCGGCGGGATCATACGGCGCGCGGGCGGGGGTTGAGGTGAAGCGCAGTTTGTGGCTGGCGCATTGCGGCCCCATTGCGGACGTTCGTTCCCGCGTCTCCGTGGGCCGCGCCGGCTGGGGCCAGCGGGTGCCCGCCTCCGCGAATGTGGGGACGGCGCCTTTGCATTCGACGCCGCCGGTAAGGCGATCGGCAAGGCCGACGCCGTACGAATCCCCGTAACGATTGTACTGCCCAAAACGCTACCTCCTCCTTCGGGCTACCCTGTCCTTATCGCTTCTCATGGCACGCCAACCCACAGGCAATTCGTTATGAATTTTGCGAATGAGGTAACCCGGGCGGGGATCGCTGTTGTTGCAATGGATGGGCTTTATCATGGAGTTCGCGGACGCGATGCAAAAGACGCGGCATCGAATTACCCTGGCAGCTACGTCGGGCCGGACGGTTTTAATGATGCATCGGACACAAATTCGAGCGTTGTTGACCTGGCCGGCAACTTCATTAGCGCCGAGCGTTATCGCTCGAATTTATGGCAATACCAGATCGAGTGGAGCCAGCTCCGCAGGCTTCTTGCTAACCCTTCGCTCGACCTTTCCTTCGCAAAGGAGCAATATCCTGTTGGCACCAACCTCCATTTCGATGCAAGCCGCATTGGCTGGGTTGGCAGTTCATGGGGCGCCGTTACGGGCGCGTCGATATTGGCGATCGAGCCTGAGATCCGGGCGTTTTTTATGAACGCTGGCAAAAGGACAATAACTATTACTGACTTTGTGCGGCAAAAAATCGTTCGAACAGCGAACGATACCAA
>JANNGJ010000069.1:0-5188 GCA_031403815.1 Burkholderiales bacterium
GACACCCTGGTCGAGGCTGACGGCCACATCGGCCACGGCGCCGTGCTGCACGGCTGCGTCATCCGCCGCGGCGCCCTGGTGGGCATGAATGCGGTGGTGATGGACGAAGCCGAGATCGGCGAGCAGGCCATCGTCGCCGCCTGTGCCTTCGTGCGCGCCGGCATGAAAGTGCCGCCACGCATGTTGCTGGCGGGCGTGCCGGGCAAGGTGATGCGTGAACTGACCGAACAAGAAGTCGCGTGGAAGCACGACGGCACACGGGTGTACCAAGCCCTGGCGCAACGCTGCCATGACTCGCTGCGTGAAGTGTCGCCCATGGCGACGGATGACCGGGCGCGGCGGCGCCTGACAGAGAGCGACTTCGCGGCAGGTGTCAGGCCCTTGGTGGCCGTGAAGCGATGATCAAGCGGGAACCAGCCGAATTCCCTCCAACTGCGCGGCCTTGGCGTCGAATGTCAGCAAGGGCGCGCGCCCCGCTGCCTCGCTGAGGCCTGCATGCAGACAGTCCGCAAAGTCTGCCGAGCCGAATCGGTAGAGATGCAAGGCTTGCTCCAAAGCCAACTCGAACTGCAGTTGCAGTCCGCGCGTTTCGAGCAGCGCCACGAAGGTCGTCAAGACCGTTGCCTTGTCGAGCCCATAGCGCCTTCGCAGCACCCATTCGAGTTCGAGCTGCACGGTGCTGGGAACGAAGAAGCTCGCGTTCTGCGCCGCTGCCGAATGCAGCAGCGCCAGCACACGCGCCGTTTGCGCGGCGTCGTCCGCCAGCAACCAACGCACAAGGACGTTGGTGTCCAGGCTGGCTGTCACGCGCGGCCGATGTTCATGGCGTCAATGGAGACTTTGCCTTTGGCTTGGCCGCCTTTGGCACGCGCTGGCTTGAGCAGGCCCTTGAGGTCGCGGATCGACCGCGTCTTGGCACGCATGACAGTGGTGCCGTCTTCCAGGCATGAGAAGACGACACGCTCGCCGGATTCGAGGCCCATGGCTTTGCGCACGTCGGCCGGAATCGTGATCTGGCCCTTGCTTGTGACGGTGGCTTCAGACGACATGGCGGCTCCTTACAATTTCGGCACTTGTAAGCCATCCTGGCGCAGCGACAGCCCCTTCGCATCGAACATATGACACGCGGCCGGCGGGAAATGCACGTGCACCGTGTCACCGCGACGGATGGCGCTTTGCCCGACCACCTGCACCACCACCGGCTGCTGGGCGCTCAGGGTGCCGTAGAGCACGGTGTTGCCGCCGAGCTGCTCGATCAGCCCGACCTGCACCGGCAAACCGGTGCCAGCCAGCAGCGCGTGTTCAGGGCGAATGCCGAGCGTGACCCTGTCGCCAATCGCCACACCCGCTGGATCGGCCGGCACCGCGAGCGGCTCGCCGCCCGCCAGGGTGACGGTGAGTCCCTGGCCATCGCGCCCGGTGACCTGGGCCTCCAGGAAGTTCATCTTCGGGCTGCCGATGAAACCCGCGACGAAGCGGTTGGCGGGCCGGTTGTACAGGTCCAGCGGCGTGCCGCACTGCTCGATCAGGCCGTCGCGCAGCACGACGATTCGGTCGGCCATCGTCATCGCCTCGACCTGGTCGTGCGTCACGTAGATCATCGTGGTGCCGAGTTCGGCGTGCAGCTTGGACAGCTCCACGCGCATCTGCACGCGCAGCTCGGCATCGAGATTGGACAGCGGCTCGTCGAACAGAAACAGCTTGGGGTTGCGCACGATGGCGCGGCCGATCGCCACGCGCTGGCGCTGCCCGCCCGACAGCGCCTTGGGCTTGCGTTGCAGGTAGGGCTCGATCTTGAGCATGGTGGCGGCGAGCTGCACGCGCTGGTCGATCACGCTCTTCTTCTCGCCCGCGGTCTGCAAGCCGAAGGCCAGGTTGTCGTAGACCGTCATGTGCGGGTAGAGCGCGTACGACTGGAACACCATCGCGATCTGGCGCTGGGCCGGCGGCACCTCGTTGACGCGCAGGCCGTCGATGCAGAACTCGCCGCTGGTGATGGCCTCCAGGCCCGCGATCATGCGCAGCAGGGTCGACTTGCCGCAGCCCGAAGGCCCGACGAAGACGACGAATTCGCCCGCGGGCACGTCGAGGTCGATGCCGTGGATGACTTCGAGCGCACCATAGCGCTTGGTGATGCCACGCAGAGTGAGGCGGGTCATGTTGACAGCGCCTTTGCAAAGCCGCGCGCCGCCGGCACCCAGCTGGCGTAGCGCGGGTGGTCGGGCGCTATCGGCAGGCTTTGCGGCGTGCCGCTCTCAGCCGAGTAATAAATGGCGGTGATGAGCTCGAGCGAGGCCCGCGCGTCGCTCAGCGTCACCGGCGTTGGCGCGCCCTGGGTGATGCAGGCATGGATGCGCGCGAACTGGCCGGCAAAGGACTCCAGGCTGGGTTCGAAGTCAGCCAACGCAGCCGCAATCGCCGCGTCGATCTGCGGCGTCTTGCCTTTGAAGTACCACGGCTCCTTGCCAGGGCGGTACGGGTCGGGGCTGGCGCTCTCCACCGTCAGGTCGCCGAACACGAAGCGCAGTCGCGACAGCTCTTCTGCGGCGCCGAGCGTGGCCGACAACACTGCGAGCGAGCCGTTGACCATCTCGACGGTGATGGCGGCGCAGTCTTCGCCTTCGATGTCGTTCACGCGCGTCGCGAGCTTGGCGTACACCGTCTTCACCGGGCCGTGCACGTACGACAGGATGTCGTGCGCGTGGCAGGCCTGCGTCAAGCACACGCCGCCCATCTCGGTCGCCCACTTGCCGCGCCAGGCGATGGCGTAGTAGTCGCTGTCGCGCCGCCAGTGGGTCTCCATCGTCGTCATCAGCGCGTGGCGCGCGAAACCCTTGGCCTGCAGGTGCTTGAGCCTTTGCAAGCCGTTGCCGAAGCGGTATTGAAAGATCGGGAACAACGTTCCGCGGGCGGCCCGCTGCGCCGCTTCCACTGCGTCGGCCTCGGCCAGGGATCCGACCAGCGGCTTCTCGCAGACCACGTGTTTGCCCGCGGCGAGCGCCTGCTCGATCAGGCCGCGGTGCGTGTTCGGCGGCGTGCACAGGTCGATCACGTCGACATCAGAGCTGGCCAGCAACTCTGGCAGTGCGGCGGTGTGCCAGGCCACGCCGAACTCGGCGGCGGTGGCGCGCGCCTTGTCGGCGCTCAGGTCGCACACCGCCTTGATCTCGAACAGATCGGGGATTTCGGCGTAGGCCTGCAGGTGGCTCTTGCCAACGCCGAGCCCAACAACTGCAACCCGCAGCCGCCTGCTCATTGGTGCACCCTTGGCGCTGCGCGCTGTCCCGCCAGGCGGGAGCATTCGCACTTGGGACGGCCCGGCGCGCTCATGGCGTCAACTCCACCCGAGTGGCCATCGCCTCGGCCTTCAGCGCCAGCTCGGTGGCGAGGAAGCAGTGGTTCTGTCGCATCGCGGTCTCGGTCCGGTTCAGCACGTCGGCGATCAGCCGCGGGCCGTAAGGCAGCGGCTCGGCGCTGCAGTCGATGTGCTGGGTGGCTTTGCCATCGACAAGAAAGAGGTGGTCGCCGCCGGGCCGCCCGGTGATGTCCACGTACTTGCGCAGTTCGATGTAGCCCTCGGTGCCCAGGATCGTGAGCCGCCCGTCGCCCCAGACGCCCAGGCCCTTGGGCGTGAACCAGTCGACGCGGATGTAGCCGGTGCCGCCGTTGCCGCGCAGCAGCACTTCGCCAAAGTCTTCGAGCCCCGGTGTCTCGGGGTTGGCGTGGTTGGCGATGTGCGAGGCCACGACCTCGGCGCGCGTGGAGCCGGTGAAGTGCAGGAACTGGTCGCATTGGTGCGCAGCGATGTCGCACAGGATGCCGCCGTAGCGCTGGCGCTGGAAGAACCAGTCGGGCCGCGGGTTGTTGCGCAGCGCGTGCGGGCCCAGGCCCACGGTCTGCACCACACGGCCGATGGCGCCCGCCGCGACCAGTTGGCTGGCCTTCGCAGTGGCGCGGTTCTCGAAGCGCTCGGAAAAACAGACCGAGAAGATGCGCCCGGTTTCGGCCTGCACGCGCTTGACCTCGGCCAGTTCGGCCAGGCTGATGACCCCCGGCTTGTCCACCATCACGTCCTTGCCGTGGCGCATCACCTCGATGGCGGTGGCGGCGCGGGTGTCGGGGATGGTGGCGCTGACGACCATCTGGATGCTGCTGTCTTCCAGAATCTCACGCCGGTCCGCCACACGCCGGGCCTGCGGAAAGCGCTGGATGTAGGCCGCCGCGAGATCGTCCTCGACGGCATGCACCGCAACGAGTTCGGCGCCGGCGTCGAGCAGCGCGACGGTTTGGCCGTAGATGTGCGGGTGGTTCAGGCCGATGGCCGCGAACCGGAGGGGAAGTTTGGAGGTCATCGTTTCATGCCCGAGTGCGCCACGCCTTCAATGATGAGGCGCTGGAAGAAGAGGAAGAACAGGAAGATCGGCAGCACCGCCAGCACCGACATCGCGAACATCTGGCCCCAGGCGGACTGCCCCGTCGAATCGATGAAGGCGCGCAGCGCCAGCGGCAGGGTGTAGTGCGCGGCGTCGTTCAGGTAGACGAGCGGGCCGAGGAAGTCGTTCCAGGTCCAGAGGAAGGAAAAGATGGCCGTGGTGGCCAGCACCGGCAGCGACAGCGGCAGCATGATCTTCCAGTAGATGCGCCACGGGCTGCAGCCGTCCATCACCGCGGCCTCGTCCAGCTCACGCGGGATGCCGCGGAAGAACTGCACCATCAGGAAAATGAAGAACGCGTCGGCGGCCAGGAACTTGGGCACGACCAGCGGCAGGAAGGTGTCGATCCAGCCGAGCTTGAGGAACAGCACGTACTGCGGAATCAATGTCACGTGGTAGGGCAGCATCAGGGTGCCCAGCATGACGACGAACCAGAAACGGCGGCCGCGGAACTCGAGCCGCGCGAAGGCGTAAGCCGTGATCGAGCACGACAGGGTGTTGCCGATGACGACCAGGCTCGCCACCAGGAAGGAGTTGCGGAAGAAGACGGAGAAGCTCTCCTGCAGCGCCGTCCAGCCCTGGCGGTAGTTGACGAAATCAAACGACGGCGGCCAGATCGACAGGTCGGTGAAGATGATGTTCTCGGGCTTGAACGACGAGGCCACCATCCACAGCAGCGGGTACAGCATCACGAAGGTGATGCCGATCAGCACGCCGTGGCGCAGCACGCTCACGGCGACGGAGCGCGCTGTGCG
>JANNGJ010000070.1:0-3079 GCA_031403815.1 Burkholderiales bacterium
GTCAGTTCACCCAGCGTGGCCACCACTGGCAGGCGACCCACCAGTTCGGGAATCAGGCCGAACTTGATCAAGTCTTCGGGTTCGGCTTCGCGGAACAGGTCGGCCGCGCGCTTTTCGTTCTTGCTGTGAACGCTGGCGGCAAAACCGATGCCTGACTTTTCAGTGCGGTTCTGGATGACCTTTTCGAGGCCGTCGAAAGCACCGCCGCAGATGAACAGGATGTTGGTCGTGTCGATCTGCAGGAAGTCTTGGTTCGGGTGTTTGCGCCCGCCCTGCGGCGGCACGCTGGCCATCGTGCCTTCGACCAGCTTGAGCAGCGCCTGCTGCACACCTTCGCCCGACACGTCGCGCGTGATGCTGGGGTTGTCGGCCTTGCGGCTGATCTTGTCGATCTCGTCGATATAGACGATGCCGCGCTGCGCGCGCTCGACGTCGTAGTTGCAGTTCTGCAGCAGCTTCTGGATGATGTTCTCGACGTCTTCGCCGACATAGCCGGCTTCCGTCAAGGTCGTCGCATCGGCGATCACGAAGGGCACATTCAGCAGGCGCGCCAGGGTCTGCGCCAGCAAGGTCTTGCCGGAGCCGGTCGGGCCGATCAGCAAGATGTTGCTCTTGCTGAGTTCAACCTCGTCCTTGCCGCCCATGTGCTTGAGGCGCTTGTAGTGGTTGTAGACCGCCACCGACAGCGTGCGCTTGGCAACGTCCTGACCGATCACGTAGGCGTCAAGGCTGCCTTTGATTTCGCTCGGTGTCGGCAGATCCGACTTGGCCGCCTTGGCGCCGGGCACGTCCGCCGGCACCTCGTCGCGGATGATGTCGTTGCAGAGCTCGATGCACTCGTCGCAGATGAACACCGAGGGGCCAGCGATGAGCTTCTTTACCTCGTGCTGGCTCTTGCCGCAAAACGAGCAGTAAAGAACCTTTTCGCTGGAGCCGCCTTTTTTCTCTGGCATGGGTTTGAGCCTGGGGAGTTCAGTTAATGATAGTTCAAGGCCCAGGGCGGCGAAGGCGCGGAAAAGAGCCCCTTTTCGTGGTGTGAATCACGCCGGTCGCTCAGGGCCGCTTGTCGATCACCTGGTCGATCAGACCGTAGGCCTTGGCCTCGTTCGGATCGAGAAAGAAGTCGCGTTCCATGTCGGCCTGGATCTTCTCCAACGTCTGCCCGGTGCGCTCAGCGTAGATCTTGTTCAGTTGCTCGCGTGTCTTCAATATCTCGCGGGCGTGAATCTCGATGTCGGTGGCCTGGCCCTGGGCACCGCCGGAGGGCTGGTGGATCATGATGCGCGAGTTCGGCAACGACAGGCGTTTGCCCTTGGCGCCCGCCATCAGCAGGAAGGAGCCCATGCTCGCGGCCAGGCCCATGCACATGGTCGAGACATCAGGCTTGATGAACTGCATGGTGTCGAAGATCGACATGCCCGCACTGACGCTGCCGCCCGGCGAGTTGATGTAGAGAAAGATGTCCTTGTCAGGGTTCTCGCTCTCCAGGAACAGCATCTGCGCGACGACAAGGTTGGCGGTCTGGTCGTTCACAGGGCCAACCAGGAAAACGATGCGCTCGCGCAGCAAGCGGCTGTAGATGTCATAGGCGCGTTCGCCGCGTCCCGACTGTTCGATGACGATGGGCACCATGCCCAGACCTTGCGTTTCTTGCGCACTCATTTCAATCCTTCAGTGAGAGATCCGTTGACCATTATGTGGCCAGCAAAAGCAAAGGCGCCGGGCCTTGCGGCGCGGCGCCCTGCTGCAGACGGGGGTATCAGGCCGTCATCAATTCGTCGAAGGGCAAGAGCTTGTCCGTCACCTGGGCCGTGGCCAGTACGTGGTTGGCGACATTGTTCTCGATCACCACGGCCTCGACCTCGGCCATGCGTTGGCGGTCGCTCAGGTACCAGCGCATCACCTCGGCCGGCTTTTCGTAGCTCTGGCTCATCTCTTCGATGTGAGCTTGCAACTGCTCGGGCTTGGCCTGCAGGTTGTGCGTGCGCACCAGCTCGGCCACCACCAGGCCCAGTCGTACACGGCGCTCGGCCTGGGCCGTGAACAGCTCGGGCGGGATCGGCGCCGTCGCGGCGTCCTTGACACCACGCTGCTTGAGGTCGGCGCGCGCGCCTTCCACCAGGCGTTCGGTTTCGTTGTCGATCAGCGCCTTGGGCAGGTCGAGCTCGGCGCTGGCAACGAGGGCGTCCATCACGGCGGCCTTGTTGCGGCCCTGAACCCGGAACTTGACCTCGCGCTCCAGGTTCTTCTTCACGTCAGCGCGCAGGGCGTCCACCGTGCCACCGGCGATACCCAGTGACGTCGCGAAGGCTTCGTCCACCACCGGCAGGGTCTGGGCCTCGATCTTCTTCATCGTGACCAGAAAATCGGCTTCCTTGCCGGCCACATCCTGGCCCTGGTAGTCGGCCGGAAAGGCGACGGGAAAGGTCTTGTTGTCGCCGACCTTCATGCCGCGCACGCCCTTGTCGAACTGCTCCAGCATCTGGCCCTCGCCAATGATGAACTGGAAGGCGTCGGCCTTGCCGCCAGAGAATGGCTCGCCGTCGATCTTGCCCTCGAAGTCGATCGTCACGCGGTCGGCCTCGGCCGCGCCCTCAACGGCCGGGCGCTGGGCGAAGGTGCGGCGCTGCTTGCGCAGGATATCGACTGTCTTGTCGATCGCCGCTTCGCTGACCTCGGTGGCCACACGCTCCAGGGCGACAGCCGACAGGTCCCCCAACTTGACCTCGGGGTAGACCTCGAAGGTGGCGTCAAAAGAAATCTGCCCTTCGGCTGCGCCGTCCTTTTGCGTGATGCTGGGTGTGCCGGCAACACGCAACTTGGCTTCATTGGCGGCGCTGGCGAACGCCTCGCCGACCTTGTCGTTCATGACTTCGTAGTGCACCGAGTAGCCGTAGCGTTGCGCCACGACCGACATGGGCACCTTGCCGGGCCGAAAGCCGTCGGCCTTGACCGTGCGCGACAGCTTCTTCAGCCGCGTCTCGACTTCGCCGTTGATGGTGGTGGCCGCCAGCGTCAGGGTGATGCGGCGTTGCAGTTTTTCGTTCGCTCTCGCCCTCCAGCGACTTGTTCAGCTTCG
>JANNGJ010000071.1:0-3801 GCA_031403815.1 Burkholderiales bacterium
AGCAGGCTCAGGCTGTGCAGCACGTAGTCGGCGTCGGCCACGGTCAACAAGTTGCCGCCCAGCAGTGCATTCGACGCCCACTGCACACCCAGCACCACCGGCACCACCGCGGCCAGGTTGCCGACCACGCCCGCCATCTGGCTGCGGATCAGCTGCGCCACGCGGTCGACGAAGGCGGCCACTTCCTCGTCGGTGGCGGCACTGCCGGCGGGCAGCGTGGCCGCCATGGCGGCGGCCGTCATGGCCGGCTGCTTGGTGGCCAGGGTCCAGTGCAGCAGCATGATGAGCACGAAACTGGCTGCATACATTGCCCCCGCCCAGAGCCCGCCCCAGAAGGCCGACAGGCCCAGCAGGCCGATCGCGAACTTGGCGAACGTGGTGCCCGCCACCACCGCGCCCCCACCGAATGCGCGTCTCAGCATGTCGCGGTGTTCGGCGCGGTCGCGTGCGATGTAGTGTTTGCCGGTCTCGGCACTGCGCTCGGCCACCTGGCGCGCCAGCAGCGAGTAATGCTGCGAGAACAGCGCACGCAGGCCCCGCTGCTCGCGCAGCACGCCCAGCAGCTCCACCAGCAGGTGGCGTCCCTCGGTGAGCGCGCTGGCGTCGTCCGGCGCCAGCAGGCTGTCAAGCAGCCGCTCGATGCGGGCCAGCCGACCATACAGCTGGTCCAGGTCGTACACGATGTTGACCGACACGCCGTGCTGCGCCAAGTGCGGCATCACGCCGTCGGCGGCGCGGCGCGCAGCATCCAGCAGGGCG
The DNA here is from genome assembly GCA_031403815.1 of Burkholderiales bacterium. Taxonomy (GTDB): domain Bacteria; phylum Pseudomonadota; class Gammaproteobacteria; order Burkholderiales; family Burkholderiaceae_C; genus CADEEN01. The sequence goes on from JANNGJ010000071.1 coordinate 760, forward strand.
CGCAGGAAGGCGGCGTCACGAAGCGCGGCGTCGCTGTCGCCGGTCGTGACCGACCCGTGTAATGCAGCCACGGCCGCGCCGATCTGGTGAAAGGGCTTGGACGCCAGCGCCTCTGCATCCATGCGCTGACGCAACGCTGGCGTGAACGCAGCCGACTGCACCGTGCTGGCCAGTCGCATCATAGACTCGAGCAGGGTGGCGCGCAACATGCCCTCGGGCGGCCCGAGCCAGCTTGCAGCGCGCGCGGCGGTGTCGGCATCCAGCGCGGTGATCCATTCCGCATCGTCGGCATCGAAGAGCAGCGGGAACAGCACGGCCAGCTCGGTCGTCGCCGGCGTGCCGGGCAGCAGGCGCTGCTGCACCCGCGACCACAGTTCACCGGCGAACGACACCCGCGCGCCGAAGCAGAAGTCGGCGAGCAGGGAAGGCGCGTCGATGTCGCGCCAGAACGCCGCACGCAAGGCCAGAAGGCGGTCACGAAGATCGTCCTGGCGTTCGATCTGGTTGAGCAGGTGCTTCAGCCGCAATGCCGGGCGCGGCGTGCGCGAATCGTCATCTGCGGCCAGTGACTCCGGCGACGCCGAGGCGGGCGCATGGCGGAGCCACTCCATGAGGCGCACCAGCCAGAGGTGGCGCTCGGCCAGCGTGGCAGTGGACTGCGCTGCATTCACCAGCGCGGTCAGGTCCCAGCCGCCTAGCGCGGGTCGCACCGCGGTGTCCAGGGCATGTCAGTGGCGCCCGGCCGCCCGAAGACGCTGACGCGCCCCTTGGGGGCAGCGAACGAAGTGGGCTTGGGGCTGTTTCATCCTAGTCCTCGTGAATCAGGGCAGTGACACACCACTTCCATGGCGCGATGGAGCACGGTGCTTGCCTGCTGCCCGGCTCGTCGCGGTGGACGCCAGCGGCCACTGCGATGGCGCCGTTCTCGCAGGCAACGCAACGGCTCTGGCAATGGTTGCGGCACGACTCTAACGCGAAGGCGGGTGGCCGCCTGTAGGAGCGTGCCCACTCGCAGTGGCGGTCAATGACGCTGCCGCTATCCGACGCGGCTGTGAACTGGAAGTCCCGGCCACATGCTGTCGCTCGTGAATGCCAGCTTTGCGCTCTTCGAGTGCACAGATGCAACCACGTCGTCAAGGGCGCGTGTGTTTTGATGAGCCAGAAGGACATTGCCTGCACCGCGATGTGGACACGGCGGCGCTAGCAGGACGGCTCGCGGGCGTAGGCGAGCCGAACAATCCCCGATCGGCCTGCGTGCCCTGCAGATCACCATCGCGCCAAACATTGGTATCTCGCTCTACACCGACCGCGGCACGAGCGGTGACCTGCTGCTCGTCACCGCCAAATCTTCGAAAGATCGGCCAAACTACAACTTCACGGAACGGGCGGCCTCAGGCATTTCGTCTCGGGCGGTCCAGGTACTACACACCCGGCGTTGCCTTTACGGGTATGGTGAAGTGGAACCTCGAGCCCTGCCCCAAAACGCTATCCACCGCGACGTGGCCGTCGTGCGCTTCGATGAGGCTCTTCACGATAGCCAGGCCCAGGCCGGACCCGATGCCGTCCTCGCCGCCGGATTCGCCCTTGTCGAAAACCTTTTCAAGCAACTCGGCGGCGATGCCCTGGCCGTTGTCGCTGACCCAACACTCGACAATTCCCTGGGTCACCGTGGCCTGCGCGCCGACGATCACTTCGCCACCCGGCGAAAACCGGATAGCGTTGGCGATCAGGTTCTGAAACACCCTCCTGAGCAGCCTGGCGTCTGCAAACACGACCAGATCGTCGGGCACGCGGTTGCGTACCTTCGTGTGCGCCGCGGTCGCTACCGTGTCCAGATCGTCGAGAAGAGCCTCCACCAGCGGCCACAGGTCAAACCAGCGCAGTTCGACCTTGACACCGCTGTCCGCCAGCAAATTCAAGTTTTCCTCGAGCACTTTGCCGATCAGGTCTTGAAGCTGCCGCACATTGCGGCGCATCGACTTCAGTATCCGCTGAGCATCAGCGCCCAAGGCCTGCCCGGACAGACTCTTCTCAAGCGACCGACCCGTCAGCGAGATCGCAAACAGCGGCGTGCGCAGATCGTGCGCAACGAAGGACAGGTACTCCTCGCGGCGCTGCTGCACCTCGAGTGCCTGCTGGTTGGCATAGGTTTGTACGGCCTGGCCGATCGCATTGTCGAAGATGCGGTTGAGGACATGGAAAGGCCGGCCTTGAAGGTTGAGGTGATACTCGGTCGCGAGGTCGTGGATGCATCCACGCAAGATGTTGCGGCGACAACCCGCGTGATGCAGGTCGTCCTGAGCCTGGCGCCGGGCGGCACCGAGCGGCTGGTGATCGACATTTGCCGCCGGCTGGGCCCGGGGCACGAGGTGACGGTGTGCTGCCTGGATGACGAGGGGGCATGGGCCGGCGAACTGCGCGACCGCGGGATCGAGGTCGTCGCGCTCCACCGGCGGCCGGGGTTCCGGCCGGAAGTGGGCAAGCAGATCGCCGACTTCGCCAGGGCGCGCCGCGTGGATCTCCTGCACTGCCACCAGTACTCGCCGTTCGTCTACGGCCGGCTGGCGAAGTACTGGCATCCCGGGCTCAGGCTGGTGTATACCGAGCACGGACGTTTGTCCGACGCCCCGCCGTCCTGGAAACGGCAACTGGTCAACCCGCTGCTGTCGCGATTCGACGGCCCGATCGTGGCCGTCTCGCATGAGCTCCGGCGACACATGATCGACGCGCGCTTCCCGAGCGGGCGCGTCGAGGTGATCCACAACGGCATCGAGGCGACCGCCCTGCCGACCCCCCTGGACCGCCGCCGGGCGCGGGCCATGCTCGGTCTCGACGACCAGGCGGTGGTGGCGATGACCGTCGCGCGGCTGGACCCGGTCAAGGACTTCCACTCCCTGCTCGAGGCCTTTACCCGGTTCCGGCAGGCGACGCCAGCGGCCCGGTTGCTGATTGTCGGCGACGGCCCCGAACGGGCCGGCCTGGAGGCCAGGGCGGCACAACCGGACCTGGCCGGCGCGGTGGACTTCCTCGGCATGCGTTCCG
>JANNGJ010000072.1:0-1515 GCA_031403815.1 Burkholderiales bacterium
TCGAGGTCCACACCCGCGGCGGCCGGCTGACGATTGAGTGGCAGGGCGCCGGCCACCCGGTGCTGATGACCGGCCCGGCCGAAACCGTCTTTGAAGGAGAAATCGAACTGTGATCACCAACGCCCTGCAAGGCATCACCGAAAACGACATCGCCGAGTACCTGGCGAACACGCCCGGTTTCTTCGAGCGCCACGCTGAGATGCTGGCCACCATCCAGCTCACCAGCCCGCACGGCCAGCGCGCCGTGTCGCTGCAAGAGCGCCAGATGGAGATGCTGCGCGAGCGCATCAAAGGGCTGGAGAAGAAGATCGTCGAGATGATTCGCAACGGCCAGGACAACGTGGCGATTGCCGAGCGCTTGCACCGCTGGACCCGCGCGCTGATGATCACGCCCGATGCCGCCGAGTTGCCTGAGGTGTTGCTGCGCGAGCTGAAGCAGCAGTTCCTGATCCCGCAGGCCGGCATTCGCGTCTGGGGCGTGGCCGAGCCGTTTGCGGCGCTGCCCTTTGCCCTGGGCGCGAGCGACGATGCCAAGAGCCTGGCCACCAGTTTGGGCATCCCCTATTGCGGCGTGAACGCCGGCTTCGAGGCGGTGCGCTGGCTCGACGAGCCGGCCAGCGTGGCCTCGATGGCCATGGTGCCGCTGCGCCTGGGGGCCAGCGACGACGCCTTTGGCCTGCTGGTCGTTGGCAGCCCCGACCCGACGCGCTACAGCGCCGACATGGGCACCGACTTTCTGCAGCGCATCGGCGAGATCGCCAGCGCCGGGCTGACGCGACTGCTGCCGGGCGCGTGAGCCCAAGCGCCGCTCCGCTGCCCGATGGGTTGCTGCGTTACCTGCAGCACCTCGAAGTCGAGCGGCGCCTGGCGGCGCGCACCCTGACCCTGTACCGCGATGCATTGCAGCGCCTGCACGCCTCGGCGCTGGCGGCGGGCGTCGAGCTGCCCGCCGTGCAAACCCACCATGTGCGGCGCTGGATTGCGCATGCTCACCAGGGCGGGCTGGCCCCGCGCAGCCTGGCGCTGGTGCTCTCGGCCTGGCGCGGCCTGTACCGCTGGTGGGGTGAACAGCAAGGGGTCGGCAGCAACCCGGTCGACGGCGTGCGCGCGCCCAAAGCGGCCAAGCCACTGCCCAAGGCGCTGTCCGTCGACCACGCCGTGGCGCTGGCCAGCCATGTGGCCGACGGCGGCGACGTGGCGCTGGCTGCGCGCGACCACGCCATCGTCGAGATGCTCTACGGCTGCGGCCTGCGGGTGGCTGAACTGGTCGGCCTCGATGCCCGCGCCGGGCGCGACGCAGCCGGCTGGGTCGATGCGCCCGACGCCACAGCGCATGTGCTGGGCAAGGGCAGCAAGCGGCGCAGCGTTCCCGTCGGCGGTGCGGCTTTGCAAGCGATCGAGTCTTGGCTGCTCCAGCGGCCGGCGCTGGCCAAGCCCGACGAAGCCGCGCTGTTCGTGAGCCGCCGCGGTGGCCGCCTGAGCGCTGGCCAGGTGCGTTCACGCCTGAAGACGCTG
>JANNGJ010000073.1:0-3450 GCA_031403815.1 Burkholderiales bacterium
TGGCCACCACCGATGCCAACGTGCTGCTGGGCAAGATCGCACCGGCCTACTTTCCGAAAGTCTTCGGGCCACGTGGCGATGAGGCGCTCGACCGCGAGGGCGTGGTGGCGAAGTTCGAAGCCCTGGCCGAACGCGTGCGCCAGGCCAGCGGGCGCGCGGCCAGCGCTGAATCGCTGGCCGAGGGTTTCCTGCAAATCGCGATCCAGAACATGGCCAACGCGATCAAGCGCATCTCGGTGGCGCGCGGCTACGACGTGACCCAGTACACGCTGCAATGCTTTGGCGGCGCCGGCGGCCAGCACGCCTGTGGCGTGGCCGACGCGCTCGGCATGGGCCGCATCTTCGTGCACCCGATGGCGGGCGTGCTGTCGGCCTATGGCATGGGCCTGGCCGACCAGATTGCGATGCGCGAAGCCGCACTGGAGCTGCCGCTCGACGCGGCCGGCCTGGCCGCCGCGGCAGCGCGCCTGGCGCAACTGGGCGAGGCCGCGCGCGACGAAGTCAGCCGCCAGGGCGTTGCGGCCGCGGCCATCGAGCTGCGCCGCCAGGTTCATTTGCGCTACGAGGGCACCGACACCGCGCTGGTGCTGCCCTTCGGCAACATCGACGAGATCCGCAGCGCCTTCGAGGCCAGCTACCGGCAGCGCTTTGCCTTCCTGATGCCAGGCCGCGGCCTGGTGATCGAGGCGGTGGCGGTGGAAGCGGTTGGCGCGGGCGAGCGCTTCGATGTGGCTGCGAGCGGCGACGAGCCACCGGCCCACACGCCCGCGCCCGACGCCACCGTGCGCATGCACAGCGGCGGCTGGCAGGATGCCGGCCTGTATGTGCGCGAGAGCCTGCGCGCGGGCGCCCGCATCGATGGCCCGGCCATCGTGGCCGAGAAGAACGCCACCACCGTGATCGAGCCCGGCTGGCAAGCCCGGCTGATGCGCGACGGCCCGATCGAGTTGACGCGCGTGCGGCCGCGTGCCACCCAGCACGCCATCGGCACCGACGCCGAACCGGTGATGCTCGAGGTCTTCAACAACCTGTTCATGAACATCGCCGAGCAGATGGGCCTGCGCCTGCAGAACACGGCGCACTCCGTCAACATCAAGGAGCGCCTGGACTTCTCCTGCGCGCTGTTCGACGCCGATGGCAACCTGATCGCCAACGCGCCGCACATGCCGGTGCACCTGGGCTCCATGAGCGAGTCGATCAAGACCGTAATCGAGCGCAACCCGGCGATGCTGCCGGGCGATGTGTATGTGCTCAACGACCCTTACCACGGCGGCACGCACCTGCCCGACGTCACCGTCGTGACCCCGGTGTACCTGCCCGTTCGGGCTGAGCCTGTCGAAGCCCCATCGCAACGCGGCGCTTCGACAAGCTCAGCGCGAACGGATGGCCCGAGCTCAGCGCGAACGGATCGCCCCAGCTTCTACGTTGCCAGCCGGGGCCACCACGCCGATATCGGCGGCAGCACACCGGGCTCCATGCCCCCCTTCTCGACCAACATCGACGAAGAAGGTGTGCTGTTCGACAACTTCCTGCTGGTGCGCGACGGCGCAATGCGCGAGTCCGAGTTGCGCACGCAACTCGGCAGCGGGCGCTACCCCGCCCGCAACCCCGACCAGACCATCGCCGACCTGCGCGCCCAGATCGCTGCCAACGAGAAAGGCGTGCAGGAGCTGCACGCCATGGTGGCCCAGTTCGGCCGCGCCACCGTCGCGGCTTACATGACCCATGTGCAAGACAACGCAGAAGAGTCGGTCCGCCGCGTCATCACTGCATTGCAGGACGGTGCCTTCACCCTGCCCCTGGACAACGGCGCACAAATTGCCGTCAAGGTCACCGTGAATGCGGCCGAGCGCGAAGCGACGATTGACTTCAGCGGCACCAGCGCGCAGCTGCCGAACAACTTCAACGCGCCCAAGGCGGTGACGATGGCCGCGGTGCTGTATGTCTTTCGCACCCTGGTCGATGACGACATCCCGCTCAACGCCGGCTGCTTGAAGCCACTGCACGTGATCGTGCCCGAGGGCTGCATGCTCAACCCGCGCGCGCCGGCGGCGGTGGTGGCGGGCAATGTCGAGACCAGCACCTGCGTGACCAATGCGCTCTACGGCGCGCTGGGCGTGATGGCCGCCGGCCAGTGCACCATGAACAACTTCACCTTCGGCAACGCCACCCACCAGTACTACGAGACGATCTCGGGCGGCAGCGGCGCCGGCCCCGGCTTCGACGGCACCAGCGTCGTGCAAACCCACATGACCAACTCGCGCCTGACCGACCCCGAGGTGCTCGAGTTCCGCTTCCCGGTGCGACTGGAAAGCTATGCGATCCGCGCCGGCTCAGGGGGCGCCGGGCAGTGGCACGGTGGCGACGGCGGCATTCGCCGGGTGCGCTTCCTTGAGCCGATGACGGCCTCGATCCTGTCCAACGGCCGCCACGTGCCGGCCTTCGGCGGAAGCGGCGGCGAGGCCGGTGCGCTGGGCATCAACCGCATCGAGCGCCGCGATGGCCACATTGAAGTCCTTGACCACATCGGCTCTGCCGAACTGCAGGCCGGCGACCAGTTCATCATCGAGACCCCGGGCGGCGGTGGCTGGGGACGCCCCGCGCCATGAAGCGCGCCAGCCGACGCCCTCTGTTGGTGACTGGCTTCGAGCCCTTCGGCGGCGAATCACTGAACCCGTCGTGGCAAGTCGCGCAAGCCCTTCACGGCCGGCGCATCGGCGGCGCTCTGGTGATCGCTGCGCAACTGCCCTGCGCCTTCGGCACCGCGCTGGACCAGCTCAAGCTCGCACTGGCCGCGCACCGCCCGCAACTGGTGCTGGCCCTGGGCCAGGCCGGCGGCCGCAGTGAGCTGTCCCTGGAGCGCGTGGCGATCAACCTCGACGATGCGCGCGTCGCCGACAACGCGGGCCAGCAACCGATCGACGAGGCGGTCGTGCCCGGTGCAGCAGCGGCCTACTTCAGCACCCTGCCCATCAAGGCCATCGTCGCGGCCCTGCGCGAAGCCGGCGTGCCCGCCGCGGTCTCGCCAAGTGCCGGCAGCTATGTCTGCAACCATGTCTTCTTCGGCCTGCAACACGCACTGGTGGGCAGCGGCGTGCGCAGCGGCTTAATGCACCTGCCGCTATTGCCCGAACAAGCCGCCCGCGCCCCCGGCCAACCCAGCCTGGGCCTGGCGACGATGGTGGAAGGCGTGGCCCTGGCCCTGGCGGTTGCGTTGCGCGAAACGACTGATTTGCGCCAGACCGGCGGCACGCTGGTCTGAACCCGCGTCGCATTCAATGGCACCGGAAGTAGCCGCCTGCGGCCCAGAGCGGACGTTTGTTCCCGTGCGTTCGTTGTCCGCGCCGGCCAGGGCCAGCGGGTGCCCGCCTCCGCGAATGTCCTCCGCCCTGGGCTGTGCCCAGGGCTCCCCCTTTATTTCGCTGCGGCGGGCACCCGCTGGCCCCAGCC
>JANNGJ010000074.1:0-15162 GCA_031403815.1 Burkholderiales bacterium
AGTCTGTCTCACCCGAGCCAACCCCGCCCACTGCAAAGTCGGCGGGGTTTGTTCCTTCTGGAGACCCCCGATGTCACGCCATAAAAAAGCCATCCCCAACCGCAGCTTCCGCGTTGCCGACCAGATCCAGCGCGATGTGGCTGGGCTGGTGCGCGAGTTGAAGGACCCGCGCATTGGCATGATCACCATCACCGGGGTCGACGTGACGCCGGACTACGCCCACGCCACGGTGCGCTTCTCGCTGCTGGTCGGAGACCTCGGTGACTGCGAAGTGGCGCTCAACGAGGCCGCCGGCTTTGTGCGCAATGGCCTGTTCAAGAAGCTGCAGATCCACACCGTGCCCACGCTGCACTTCCAGTTCGACCGCACCACAGAGCGTGCGGCCGAGTTGTCGGCCCTGATCACGCGCGCCAATGCGACGCGGGCTCTGGACGAGTGATGAACAGCCCGCGGCCTCGCACGCCCAAGCGCGCCGTTCACGGCGTGCTGCTGCTCGACAAGCCGCTGGGGCTGTCGAGCAACGATGCGCTGCAAAAGGCCAAGCGCCTGTTCCGCGCCGAGAAGGCCGGCCACACCGGCACGCTCGATCCACTAGCGTCCGGGCTGCTGCCACTGTGTTTTGGCGCCGCGACCAAGTTCTCGCAGACCAGCCTCGACGCCGACAAGCGCTACACCGCCACGCTCACGCTGGGCCAGACGACGACCACGGGTGACCTCGAAGGCTCGCTGGTGCTGGAGCGGCCGGTGCATGTCACGCGAGCCGACATCGAGGCGGCCTGTCGGCGCTTCACGGGTCCGATTGAACAACGCCCTCCCATGCACTCGGCGCTCAAGCACGAGGGGCAGGGCGCTCTACGAGTACGCCCGCGAAGGCATCGAGGTTGAGCGCGCGACTCGCAGCATTGTCATTCACCGCATTGACATCCTGGCGTGGCAGGCTGCCAGTCTGGTGCTTGACATCGTCTGCAGCAAGGGCACCTACATCCGCACCCTGGCCGAAGAAATCGGCGAAGCGCTGGGCTGTGGTGCGCATCTGTCAGCCCTGCGACGCACCGGCAGCGGGCCCCTCGATCTTGCCGACGCCATCACTCTGGACCAACTTGCCGCCCTCGAAGCACCGGAACGCGACGCCAAGCTGCTGCCGCCCGATGTGCTGCTGGCTGACTGGACGGCGCACCGCCTGGCCGCCGACGAAGCCGGCCGCTTTCTCACGGGCCTGCGGCGGCGCGTCGATGCACCCGACAACGCCCGCGTTCGTGTCTATGGCCCGGAGCCGAAAGCTCTGCTCGGCGCCGCCCACATCTGTGCGGGTGAACTGATTCCAGACCGCCTACTCAGCCCTGCCGAGTTGCAGGGCCTGCTCGATTCCTGAAAACTGAAGACCACCATGACCCGACCGATCCGCAACATCGCCATCATCGCCCACGTCGACCACGGCAAGACCACCCTGGTGGATCAACTGCTGCGCCAGAGCGGCACCTTCCGTGAGAACGAGAAGGTTGCAGAGCGCGTGATGGACAGCAACGACCTGGAGCGCGAACGCGGCATCACCATCCTGGCGAAGAACTGCGCCATCGAATGGAAGGGCACCCACATCAACATCGTTGACACCCCCGGCCACGCCGACTTCGGCGGTGAGGTCGAGCGCGTGCTGTCGATGGTGGACAGCGTGCTGCTGCTGGTCGATGCCGTCGAGGGCCCGATGCCGCAAACCCGCTTCGTGACCAAGAAGGCGTTGGCCCTGGGCTTGAAGCCCATCGTCGTCGTCAACAAGGTCGATCGCCCCGGCGCGCGGCCCGACTACGTCATCAACGCCACCTTCGACCTGTTCGACAAGCTGCACGCCACGGAAGAGCAGCTCGACTTCCCGGTCATCTATGCCTCGGGCCTGAACGGCTGGGCCACGATGGAAGCCGGCGTCGTCGGCACCGACCTCGCCCCCATGTTCGACGCCATGCTGCAGTACGTGCCGGCGCACGAAGGGGCGCCCGACGCGCCGCTGCAGTTGCAGATTTGCTCGCTCGACTATTCCACCTATGTCGGACGCATCGGCATCGGCCGCGTCAACCAGGGCACTCTCAAACCCATGCAGGACGTGGCCTTGTACAGCGGTCCCGACAGCGTGCCGATCAAGGCCAGAGTCAACCAGGTCCTGTGCTTCGAGGGCCTGGAGCGCAAGCCCACCGAGAGCGCCGGCCCCGGCGACATCGTCCTCATCAACGGCATCGAAGGCATCGGCATCGGCGTCACGCTGACCGACATCGAGAACCCGCAGCCGCTGCCGATGCTGATCATCGACGAGCCGACGCTGACGATGAACTTCTGCGTCAACAACTCGCCCCTGGCCGGCCGTGAAGGCAAGTTCGTCACCAGCCGCCAGTTGCGAGACCGTCTGGAGCGTGAGCTGCAAAGCAACGTCGCGCTGCGCTACAAAGACACTGACGAAGACGGCATCTACGAAGTGTCGGGCCGCGGTGAGTTGCATTTGACGATCTTGTTGGAGACCATGCGCCGCGAAGGCTTCGAGCTGGCGGTGAGCAAGCCGCGGGTGGTCTTCCACGAAGTCAACGGCGAGAAGCACGAGCCGATCGAGCTCGTCACCGCCGACGTCGAAGACACCCATCAGGGTGCCGTGATGCAGGCCCTGGGCGAGCGCAAGGCCGAACTGGTGAACATGGAGTCCGACGGCATGGGCCGAGTGCGCCTGGAGTACCGCATCCCGGCGCGCGGCCTGATCGGTTTTTCTAACGAGTTCATGAACCTGACCCGCGGCACCGGCCTCATCAGCAACATCTTCGATGGCTACGAAGCCTTCAAGGGCGAGATCGCCGGACGCAAGAACGGCGTGCTGATCAGCCAGGACTCTGGCGAGATCGTCACCTACGCCCTGGGCAAGCTCGACGACCGCGGCCGCATGTTCGTGCGTGCCGGCGACCCCGTCTATGAAGGCATGTTGGTCGGCATCCACAGCCGCGACAACGACCTGGTCGTCAATGCGGTGCGAGCCAAGCAGCTGACCAACTTCCGCGTCAGTGGCAAGGAAGAAGCCATCAAGATCACGCCCGCCATCGACCTGACGCTGGAGTACGCGGTCGAATTCATCGAAGACGACGAGTTGGTCGAGATCACCCCGAAGAGCATCCGCCTGCGCAAGCGCTACCTGAAAGAGCACGACCGCAAGCGGGCGAGCCGCGAAGCTGCATGAGCCTGCCGGGCCGCCATGGACCCGCAGGGGCCACTTCGTGGCCCTTGGGCGAATGCCGGAGGGCGCAGCCCGAGGCTTCCCTGTGACGCACCGCAGGGCGCTTGCCCTGATGGTGTTGTGCACCCTGATGTGGAGCATCGCGGGGGTGGTCACGCGCCAGCTTGACGGCGCGCGCAGCTTCGAGATCACGTTCTGGCGCAGCTTTTTCAATGCCGGCGCACTGCTGGCCGCATTGCTGTTCATGCGCGGCGCGGCGTTGTGGAGCGACATCCGCCGCGGCGGCGCTGCGTTGTGGTTCTCGGCGCTGTGTTGGGCCGTGATGTATACCAACTTCATGCTCGCCATTACCTTGACCGCGGTGGCCACGGTGCTGGTCACCATGGCGGTCGCGCCCTTGGTCACGGCCATCTTCTCGCGCCTGTTCCTGCGCCACCGCCTGCCGCTTCGCACCTGGGTGGCCATCGGTGTGGCCGGACTGGGCATCGCCTGGATGTTCGGGCGCCAGGCCCTGGCGGCTGCCACGGGAGGCGGCGCGTCGATGAACGGCGCCCTGGTGGCGCTGGGCGTGCCCATCGCCGCCGCAGCCAACTGGACCGTACTGCAACACATGCAGCAGCGCCATGCCGCCGACCCGAGCATCGAAGCGCCGCAAATGCTGCCGGCGGTGTTGCTCGGGGCCTTGTTGTCCTCGGCCGTCACGCTGCCGGCGGCGCTGCCGTTCTCGGCCACGCCGCACGACCTGGCCTGGCTCGGTCTGCTCGGTGTGGTGCAGCTGGCCATCCCTTGCCTCATCGTCGTGCGCCTGACCAAGGTCTTGGCCGCGCCCGAGATATCGCTGCTCGGCCTGCTGGAAGTCATTTTCGGCGTCTTGTTGGTTTGGGTCGGCGCGGGCGAAGTGCCGGCCCCCGAGGCCCTGGTGGGCGGCACCCTGGTGCTGGCGGCCTTGCTCGGCAACGAAGTGCAGGCCATGCGTGAGCGTGGGGCGCAACGGCCCTGAGCCGCCTAAGGGTGATTCCCCGTTCTGCCAGCGGGCATGCGGCCTAGGATGCACGGCATGAAGCGACTCTCCGGGCTTGACGCCACCTTTCTGCACCTCGAAACCCCCGAGATGCCGATGCATGTTGGCGCGCTGCACATTTTCGAGTTGCCGCCCGGTACGCGAGGGCGCTTCGTGAATGCCTTACGAAAGCACATGGCCGAGCGCCTGCCCCAGGCGCCCGCGCTGCGCCGGCGCTTGTGGCAGATGCCGCTGAACGTCACCAACCCGGTCTGGCTCGATGCCGAGCCAGACCTCAAGCAGCACATTGTCGAAGTCAAACTGCCGCGCAAAGGCAACGACATGCTGCAGCTCGAAGCCCTGGTCGGCCAGCTTCACCCGGTGCTGCTCGACCGCAGCCGGCCGCTGTGGAAGTTTCATGTCATCGAAGGTCTGTCGGCGGGCGCCGGTGGCAGCAAGCGCGTGGCGCTCTACACCCAGTTGCACCATGCCGCCGTCGACGGCCAGGCTGCCGTGGCCCTGGCCAATGCCATCCTGGACCTGACGCCGTCACCGCCGCCGCCGCAGGCGCGCAGCTCGGGCCGCGTCAAGCGCTTCGAGCTTGGCCTGGTGGAGATGATCTCCGGCGCCATCGGCAGCGAGGTGCAGCAGATCACGCAGCTGATCCGCGCACTGCCCGGCGCCGTCGGCTCGCTGTCGTCGGCGGCCACCCAGGTGGCCTCGCGCAGTGAGCTGGTGACAGGCAAGAAGCGCAGCGGCAGCCTGAGCCTGGCGCCGCGCACGCGCCTGAACGCCTCCGTCACGGCCGGGCGCGCGTTTGCGGCAGTGACCTTGCCACTGCACGAACTCAAGGCACTGGGCCGTCTGCACGATGCCACGCTGAACGACATGGTGCTGATGCTGTGCAGCACGGCGCTGCGCCGCCACTTCGGCAAGCACGGTCCGCTGCCACGCAAGTCGCTGGTGGCCGCGGTGCCGGTGTCGCTGCGCGAGAAGGGCGACACCCGCTCCGACAACCAGGCTTCGATGACCTTGGTGAGCCTGGGCACCAATGTCGCCGACCCGATGCGCCGCCTGGCCCACATCAAGGCGGCAACCAAGTCGATGAAGTCGACGCTGGCCGGCGTCAAGAGCATCCTGCCGACCGACTTTCCGTCCATCGGTGTGCCCTGGCTGATGGAGGCCGCGACCTCGCTCTATCGCCGTGCCAAGGTGGCCGACAAGCTGCCACCCGTGGCCAATGTCGTCATCTCGAATGTTCCCGGTCCACCGGTGCCGCTCTACATGGCCGGCGCCAAGATGCTGACCAACTACCCGTGCTCCATCGTGGTCCATGGCGTGGCCCTGAACATCACGGTGCAAAGCTACGACCAGTCGCTCGACTTTGGTCTGATGGCCGATGCCGCAGCCATGCCCGAAGTGCACGCGCTTGGCGAGGCCCTGCAGGTGGCTTTTGAAGACGTGCGTGCCCTGTTGGCCGAAGAGGATCCCGAAGACGCCCCCGCCACCGCCAGCCAGGTGGCCCAGGGCGCTGCACGCAACGCGGGCAAGGCGCTCAAGCGCGCGGCCGGTGCGGCGATCGAGGGTGCCAGCGATCTGCTGGGCAAGCCGATGCAGCGGGCGGCGCGCCGAGCCATTACAGGCGCGGTCGGTGAGGCCGTCAGCGGCGTCAGCGGCGCGATGGCCCGGGTGGCCAAGGCAGCGGTGCGCAAACGCTGAACCGGCGGCAGCCGCAGCGTGCGTTGCTGCCTGCGCGAGCCTGGCAACTAGGGCAATTGCCCCATTGGGAGGGCCGCTGCCCGGGCTAGGATCGTTGACGATGAGAAGTCCTCGCCCCCGTGTGCGGCCTGCGCCGGCCCCCGAGACCGCAGGCGCCACCGACACCGACACCGAATTGCGCGCGCCGGCGCCCTGGCTGATGCTGATGGAGGGCCGCGCGCCCTGGGAGTACGCCGCGTTGCTGGCCTCGCTGCCCTGGCTGCGCCGCCTGCCGCCGGGCGACGGCCACCCGGTCATCGTCTTCCCCGGCCTGGGCGCCGCCGACATGACCACCGTGCCCTTGCGCAACTTGCTCGAGTCCCTTGGCTACAGCACCTATCCGTGGCAGCAGGGCCTCAATCTCGGCCCCCGCGAGGGCGTGCTCAAGGGCTGCCGCGAGCTGGTGCGCCGCACCGCCGACCGCCACGGCACGCCGGCCAGCCTGGTGGGCTGGAGCCTGGGCGGCCTGTATGCACGCGAGATGGCCAAGGAGATGCCGAAGCTGACGCGTTGCGTGGTGACCCTGGGCACACCCTTTACCGGCCACCCGCGTGCCACCAATGCCTGGCGCTTCTACGAAATGCTGAGTGGCCAGACCGTGCACGACGCCGAAATGATCGAGCAGATTCGCGGCACGCCCAAGGTACCGACGACGTCGATCTACTCCAAAACCGACGGCGTGGTGGCCTGGCAGTGCAGCATCAACGAAGACGGGCCACTTGCCGAGAACATCGAGGTCCACGCCAGCCACATCGGCATGGGCCTGAACCCGCTGGCGCTGTACGCCGTTGCCGACCGCCTGCGCCAGAACCCGGCGCAGTGGCAGCGCTTCGATGCGCCCGCGGCGCTGCGCTGGTTCTACAGCACCACCGGCCACGCGCCCTGACACCAGGGCATTGGAGCGCGATGCAGCTGCCTGCCAATGGCCTGGTGATCGAGGTTGACGACCAAGGCCCGCCCGCCGGCCCGCCTTTGCTGCTGATCATGGGCCTGGGCATGCAGCTCACGGCCTGGCCAGCCGGCCTGGTGGCCTTGTTGGTGGCGCGCGGCTTTCGCGTTATCCGCATCGACAACCGCGACGCGGGCTTGAGCCAGGGCTTTGAAGCACTGGGCACGCCCAGCGTGGCCGCGGCCGCGCTGCGCTACTTCCTGCGCCTGCCCGTGCCCACGGCCTACACCCTGGCCGACATGGCCGACGACGCCTTGGCCGTACTCGACGCCTTGGGCATCGCCCAGGCCCAAGTTTGCGGCGCCTCGATGGGCGGCATGATCGCCCAGCACGTTGCGGCGCAACAGCCCGAGCGCGTCTCGCGCCTGACGCTTTTGATGACCAGCTCGGGCGCACGCAGCCTGCCGCAGCCGAGCCTGAAGGTTCGCGCGGCCCTGCTCGAGCGCCGGCCCGCAGGCGAGCTCAACGTCGACGCCGAAGTGGCCCGACTGATGCGCCTGTTCACCCTCATCGGCAGCCCCGCGTTCCGGCCCGAGGCGGCCGAATTCAAGGCCCGCATGACGGCGTCGGTAGAGCGCGCCTGGCGCCCCAGTGGCCTGGCGCGGCAACTCATCGCCGTGGCCGCCGACGGCGACCGCTCCCGCCTGCTGGCCCGCATCACCGTACCCACCCACATCGTCCACGGCGCGGCCGACCCCTTGGTGCCGGTGGCTGCGGCCCATGACCTGCGCGCCAAGATCGCCGGCGCCAGCCTCGAGGTCATCGAGGGCATGGGCCATGACTTGCCGGCCGCACTGTGGCCGCGTCTGGCGGCAGCCATCGCCGGGCCGGCCAGCGCAGCGAGCTGACGGCCGCGCGCCACGGTGTTGCCGCGGCCGTTGGACAATCCCGCGCGTCTTTACGCGCCCAGGAGCTTGCATGAACGTCCCTTCAGTGTTCCCGTCGGCGACCAGCCCGGTGGCGGTTGTCACCGGCGGTGCCCGCGGCATCGACCTGGCCATTGGCCAATGGTTCTTGGCGCACGGCCACCGCGTGGCCTTGATCGACTTCGACGCCGCGACGCTGGCTCTTGCTGAGGCGGCGCTAGCCGACCCCGGGCGCGTGCTGGCGCGTGTTGCCGACGTGTCAAACCCTGAACAAGTGGCCGCCGCAATGGCCGCCATCGACCAGCACTTCGGCCGCATCGATGCCCTGGTCAACAACGCTGGCGTGGCGGTGTTCAAGCCCATCTTGCAGACGACGTTCGAGGAGTGGCGCCACGTCATGGGCACCAACCTCGACGGCGCCTTTCTGTGCACGCAGGCCGCTGCGCCGGTGATGCTGCGCGGTGGCGGCGGCAGCGTCGTCAACATCGCCTCCATCTCGGGCCTGCGCGCCAGCACCTTGCGTGTGGCCTACGGCACCAGCAAGGGCGCACTGATCCATCTGACCAAGCAGCAAGCCTGCGAACTCGGCAATGCCGGCATCCGCGTCAATGCCGTCGCACCAGGGCCGGTGCTGACGGAGATGGCCAAGGCAGTGCACAGCACGTCCATCATTTCCGACTACTTCGACGCCATTCCGCTCAACCGCTACGGCACACCCGAAGAAATCGCCGCAGTCGTCGGCTTCCTGTGCAGCCCGGCCGCCAGCTATGTGAACGGGCAGGTGCTGGCGGCCGATGGGGGTTTCGACGCCAGCGGCGTGGGCTTGCCGACCTTGCGGCGCCGTGATGCACCGTTGACGAACTGACAATGTGTTGATGACCCACACCCACGAAGCCGACTCGCGCTACGCCTGGACCCGCTTGGCGCTCACGCTGGCGCTGATGACGGTGGGCAGCGGCGTGATGTACATCGTCTCGGTGGTACTGCCGACCGTGCAGGCCGAGTTCGGCGTGGCGCGCGCCGATGCCTCGCTGCCCTACACGCTGCTGATGATCGGCTTCGGCCTGGGCGGCATCTTGATGGGCAGGCTGGCCGACCGCTTTGGCGTGATGCTGCCGTTGCTGGTGGGCGCAGCCGGTCTGGGCACGGGCTTCGTCGCGGCCGGCCTGTCGAGCAGCCTGCTCGGGTTTGCCATCGCCCACGGCTTGCTGCTGGGCCTGCTGGGCAGCGCGGCCACGTATGCACCCCTGCTGGCCGACACCTCGCTCTGGTTCGTGCGCCGGCGCGGCATTGCGGTGGCGGTGTGCGCCAGCGGCAACTACCTGGCTGGCACGGTGTGGCCGCCGATCGTGCAGCACTTTGTTGAAACCCAGGGCTGGCGTTCGACCTACATCGGCCTGGGCATTTTTTGCTCCGTCACGATGGCCTTGCTGGCGTTGGCCATGCGGTCGCGGCCGCCGGTGGCGCGTGCGGCGGCCGTGGCGGCCAAGCGACCGCTGGCTACGCCCTCGACCCGGCCCTTCGGCCTCAGTCTGAACCAGGCTCAAGGCCTGCTCTGCATGGCCGGTGTGGCCTGCTGCGTGGCCATGGCCATGCCCCAGGTGCACATCGTGGCCTATTGCAGCGATCTCGGCTTCGGTGCCGCGCGCGGCGCCGAAATGTTGTCGCTGATGCTGGTCTGCGGCATCATCAGCCGCCTGGTTTCGGGCGTGGTCTGCGACCGCATCGGCGGCCTGCGCACCCTGCTGCTGGGCTCGGTGCTGCAGATGGCGGCGCTGCTGCTCTTCCTGCCCTTCGATGGCCTGGTGTCGCTGTACGTCGTCTCGGCGCTGTTCGGTCTGTTCCAGGGTGGCATCGTGCCCAGCTACGCCATCATCGTGCGCGAGTACTTCCCACCCGCCGAAGCCGGTGCGCGCGTGGGCACGGTGCTGATGGCCACCCTGCTGGGCATGGCCCTGGGCGGCTGGATGTCGGGCAAGGTGTTCGACCTCACCGGCTCCTACCAGGCGGCCTTCGTCAATGGCATCGGCTGGAACCTGCTCAACATCGGCATCGTGCTGTTCCTGCTGTGGCGCCTGCGCACTACCGGGCGGGGCCGGGCCAGTTTGGCGGTCTGAGGGCGGGCCTCTGCCTCCATGCAGGCTGTCGGGCGATCAGCAAGATCATCGGCGCCAGCACCACAATGGCCGGCACAATTGACCGGTGAGCCTGCACCTGAACCGAACCCAATGGCGCCGTCGCGCGTGGCTGCTCGCGGCGCTGGCGGCACCCACCTGGCCCGCGCAAGCCGCCGGCGGCATCACGCTGCCCGCGGCGATGCGGCGTGCCGAGGCCCTGCGCGACCAGGCCCTGCGCGAGGGTGACCAAGGCTTCGGTGCTGTGGTGCTGCAGGGCGACAGCATCGTGGGCGCTGCGCCCAGCCGGGTGGTCACCGCCAACGACCCGACCGCGCGCACGCAGAAATGGAAGCCATCCGCGACGCCGCACGGCAACTGCGCACGCGCGACCTGTCCGGCTGCATCCTCGTGTCCACCTCGCGCCCCTGCCGCATGTGCGAGGCGGCGGCCGCCTGGGCCGGCATCGCGCGCATGGTGCACGGCCCGGCGCTGACTGACGCCGGCGCGCCGCGGTGAAGCGGCGCCACACCCTGGCCCTGGCCGCCGCGTGGCCGGCCTGGGCCGTGGCCTCGCCCAGTGGCGTGATCGCCGCCGCCGAGGTCGGCGATGTGGCCACGCTGCGGCGCCTGCTCGGCGCTGGCGCTGCCGTCGATGCGCGTGACGCAGGGCAGCGCACCGCCTTGCTGGTGGCAACCCGTGCCAACCGCGTCGAGGCGGCGCGCCTGCTGATCGAGCGCGGCGCCGACGTGAACGCCAAGGACGCAATCCAGGACTCGCCCTTTCTCTACGCCGGCGCCGAAGGCCGCCTGGAGATCCTGCGCCTGACCCTGGCCGCAGGCGCTGACCTGAAGAGCACCAACCGCTACGGCGGCACAGCGCTGATTCCGGCGGCCCACCATGGCCATGTCGAAACGGTGCGCGAGCTGTTGAAGACGGCGATCAACATCGACCACGTCAATCGCCTGGGCTGGACCGCCTTGCTCGAAGCCATCATCCTGGGCGATGGCGGCGCGGCCCACACCGAGATCGTGCGCTTGCTGGTGGCGCGTGGCGCGAATGTCAATCTCGCCGATGGCCAGGGCATCACGCCCCTGGCGCATGCCGAGCAGCGTGGCCAGAGCGTGATCAGCGAAGTGCTGCGCCGCGCCGGCGCCCGGCGCTAGCCTCGGGCCTGGCTGTGAACGCAGAACTCAGCCCCTGGCGCCTCGCTGTTGCCCCGATGATGGACTGGACGCTGTGTTTAGCATTCATGCTGGTTACAGCGTGGTCTGTAGCAGTTCCGTAGCACGACGTTCGGGGGTGCTTGGAGCCACCGCCCCTGGGCCAGTTGGACCGACGATGCCCTGCTGGATCACGGCCGTCGCGCCACTCAGCATTTCTTTCAGATGATAGAATTCAACCTATCACTTGGGAGACCGCCTAATGTACGCAGCCGTCGTCGAACCGAGCAAGATCGCCCAGGTCCTGGGCTTGCGACGCAAAGTCACGTCGATCGAGCAGTTGGATCGACAGGTCGAAGCTGGCCTGCCCAAGGCGTCTCTCGGCGCCGTGGCGCGCCATGTGTACGGCGCGTCGCCCGACGCGGCGGCCTTGATGCAGCGGGTGATCCCGTCGGCGACCTTCCACCGGCGCGGCGAGGACTTGAAGCCACAGGAAGGTGAGCGGGTGGAGCGTCTCGCGCGCGTGATCGCTACCGCGGAGCATGTGTGGGACGGCGTCGATGACGCGCGGGCGTTCCTGTCTACCGGCCACGCCATGCTGGGGGGCAAGCGACCGATCGAGGTGGCCCTGACCGAGTTGGGAGCGCGCCGCGTCGAAAACCTCCTCTGGTCGCTGTTCCATGGCGTCGCGGCGTAGTCATCCGATCAGAGCGAGATCGAAGGCGCTGGCCGGCAAACCCACGCAGACGCAGGCCTGGCAGGCGTGGCGTATCGCAGACGGCAGGTTCGACCCGTTCAGCTCAGTGGGTGCTTCGCTTGTTGGGGGCCGGTGGAATTCACCGGGCCTCGGGGTTATCTATGCCAGCCGCTCCTATGCGGGTGCGATGCTGGAGTGTCTGGCCCATGCTGGCATCGGACGGGTGCCGCGCACTCATGTCGCGGTCGAGATCGTCATCACAACGGCGGTCACAGTCGAGCGACACGATGAGAGCGGCCTGCCCGTCGGTTGGGACCATGCAGACCTGCGCGTGGCCCGAGCCTTTGGTGACGCATGGATTCGCGAGCTGCGAACGGCGGTGCTGGTTGTGCCCTCGGTCGTGGCACGCAGGGAAGGGAATGTTCTCATCAACCCGCGGCACCCCGATTTCAGCGCCATCGTCGCCGGCGCACCGGAACCCGTGGTCTGGGATGCTCGGCTGTTCGCCCCACGCTGACTTCCGGCGTCGTGAATGGCGGGGCAGGGCGCCTGGCGAGAGACGTAGGCCGGCTCCCACACTGAGTATCACTTGATTGCGCCGCCATGAAGCCGCCCTTCGTGGCGGGCTCTTGACGGCCAGTTGCTGCCGTTCGTCGCAGGCTGCTTGCGCGCCACTCGTCGGCGTGGCTGTTCGGCCCGCTCCTGAAGTGGAGCTCAGGCGATCAGCCAAGCGGCAAAGTCCTGCCACGCCTGCGTACTGGCGATCAGCAGGCGTCCCGGCAGCGACAGGATGACGATCAGGCCGCCCCACAGCGTTGCCGGATGCAGGCGGCGCAGTGTGACGCGGTCGAGCACCATCGCCGCGACGATCACCAGCGCCGTGCCGCCGAAAGCGATGGGCAACACCGGCAGCGGTGGGAACTGCAGCGCCATGCGCGCGATTGCCGGCGGCAACAGGCTCAGCGTGGCCACCAGCATCAACCGCTTGTGCCAGTCGCTGCGCGCGCGCAACAGAAGCGCGCCCGACACCAGCAGTGCGAACACGGCCAAGTCGAACAGCGGGACGGCCATGAAACTCAGCGCCGAAACCTTGGCAGGATCGGGAGTGAAACCGCTGCGACCGGATTCAAGTGCCATTCGGTAGCCGACGACGCACATTGCCGCGAGCAGGAGTGCGCCGAATGCGCCGAGCACGCGGTGGGTGCCACGGCGATTCGTGGCGACCAGCCAAGTCTGCGCGACGAACAGCACGACCCACGCGCTGAATACCGTGCCGTGTACGAGCTTCAGTGCGGACAGCTGCGGCGTACCGAACAGGTTCCTGAGATAGAACGTGGGCGAGAAACCGACGAAGACCACCAGTGCCGCGAACAACGCGCCGGCCAGCCAGAACCAGCGTTGGCGCGGCCGTGCCTGCGACGCGGCGTTCTGCACGATGCTGTTCATCAGGACTCCCCCGTGATGGCGTGGCGGGATGGTACGCCGCTGCGACGCTACCCGCGCCGCCGGCGGCACTGCCGATATCGCGGCCCAGCATCGCCTGCAGCCATCCCGGCACCGGGACCGAACGCAAGGTCGGCTTTGTGAAAACCAACTCGGCAATGCGACTGTCGCTCATGGGTCGTCAACCGTCCTACAACCCGCCAACTGAGCTTCCTGCAAGCAGTCATAGACGTGGAGCCGATCGCTTCACGAATTTGCCCGTCGCGCCTTTGCCGATGGCGTCCGTGATGTGGCAGTCAGGCGCGAACGGTCTAGCAAATCCGTAGCACTGACACCGAGCAACACGCCGGAAAGTCGCCCGAATGCCGCCTGCATCGTCGTATGCTCATCTCGCACAACCCGTGGCTGTCAGGACACGACCGTCACGCCTCGTGCAGGCAAGTCACGCAAGTCAGACTCCCGGCCCCTCTGCAGGGGGCGCTGGCTGCGGCTGGAGCTGGCTGCGACCGATGACGTTGACGTTGACGCGGCGACGTGCGAGTCCTGGGTTACTTGTTCACGCTGGGCGTCCAGCCACTTCGCGACATCCCCAACGTGTGCAAAGTAGCCGGCACCGTCCTTCCAGACCGGGATCGGGAAGCGCCTTGCATGGATCTGATTCATCGCCGTTCGCGGATCGATGTTTCGCAGCTTGGCCATTTCCTCGAGAGTCATGCTTGGGCGGCCGTCGGTAAGCATCAGGAGTGCAAGCTCTGTCTTCATCCACCACTCCCAATCTCAGCCGAAGCCGAAGTCGCCGCAGATTGACTTTAGGCGGCGAACAGCCACCAATGCTCGTTGATTCTCGGCCGAAAAATCCCGCGCGCCGAGGATGCCGCTGGTTCTCCTCTCGCGGGCGCGGCCTTGGTACTCGCCGCCCCCGCCGTCGGTTCACCGAGTCCATGTCAGGCTAGAGTTGCCGGACTCAAGCCCCTGCCATTGCCGACACAACCCATGGGCTATTCGTACCAGCGCTACCTCGTCGCCGTGGACGAAACGATCTACCGCATGGCCACTGCTGCGTTCGACCGCGTGCTGCGCGACCCGTTGCGCTTTGCAGTGCCTGAATTCGCGGGCCAGCGTGCACGCGGCGCCGAAGTCGTGGTGGAACTCCTTGGCCGGGACCCCGTCGCTGTGGTTCGCACGTCATTCAGCGTGCTTGCTTTCGATGCTGCCGGCCGCCTGGACATGGGCAGACTTCGCACCCAGCAGATGGCCCGGCTAGAGACCATGCTGGCGCCTGTGCTGGGAAACCTCAGCCGGGATGACAAGATTGTCGAGGCGGAAATGCGGTTCATCGCCCAAGGCGGCACCTGGATGCCCTCGAAGGCGCTGGCAAGGGCAATCAACGACGCCGCGCTGGGTCATCGAAAGTGCCCGAGATTGCAGGTGCAGGATCGCGGGCGAGCCGCGGAGCGCTAGCACGCCGGGGCGCCGAGCGTCAGCGCCACCAGTCAAGGTTCAATGGCCACCGTATGAATGAATTGACAACAGTTGATAACAGCGGCACGATTGCGCCATGAGCAAGACCACCATGAGCTTTGCCCTGCCGGACGCGTTGCGTTCATACATTGAGTTGCGCGTGCGCTCCGGTCAGTACGGCAACACCAGCGAATACCTGCGCGAACTCATCCGCCGCGACCAGGAAGAGCAGGCCAAGCGACGCTTGCGCGAGCTGATCGAAGAGGGCCTCCAGTCCGGTCCTGCCCGAGCACTCACGCCCAGGGTGGCGGCCGAGCTCAAGCGGCGGGCGCTGGGCCGCCCCCGTTGAAGTCCGCCCGGCTGCGCCCACGGGCCGAGGAGGACCTCGTCGAAGGCGCGCGGCACTACGCAAAGGAGGGTGGGGCGGTTCTGGGCGAACAGATGTTCGACGCGGCGCTCAAAGCCCTCGAACCAATCCAGCGCATGCCCGGCCTGGGCTCGCCGCGCCT
>JANNGJ010000075.1:0-10402 GCA_031403815.1 Burkholderiales bacterium
TTGCGGCCGAACGCGCTGTTGCGCTCAATGGCGGCAGCGTCGCAAGCGCCCATCACTTTGGGCGGCGTCACGCCGTCGATCATCCAGGCGCGCCAAGTTTTCATGGCGTCCTTCGAGCACCAGATCGAACGCGACTTCTCGTTCGAATCCGGCCCGAGCACCGGGTACAGGAAGGTGTAGATCGTCACGTCCTTCACGGTCAGCAAATCGCGCTCGAAGCGCTTGCAATAGCCGCAGTTGGGGTCGGCAAACACCGCCAGCTTGCGCGCGCCGGTGCCCTGCTTGACCACCATGGCGTCCTTCAGTGGCAGCTGGTCGAAGTCGATTGCGGTGAGCTTCTCGATGCGCTTGTCAGTCAGGTTGACCTTGGCCTTGGTGTCGAACAAGGTGCCCTGGATGATGTGGTTGCCCTGCTCGTCGGTGTAGAGCAACTCACTGCCGATGCGCACTTCCCACAGCCCTGGTATCGGCGTCTTGGTCACTTCGTCGATTTTCGGAAAGTCGGGCAGACGCTCGGCCAGGTTCTTGCGGATCACCGCCTCCTGAGCCAGCACCGGCGTGGCCAGCGAGAGGGCCAAGGCCAACAGCGAAAGCGAACGAATCAGCATGAGGTTCCCGTGTTCAGAGGCCGAGCGCACGACCGGTGAGCCAGCGCTTGAGTGGCGTGGCGGCATTGACCAGACCCAGACCGCGGTTGCGAAGTTCCTTGGCCCAGGGCGACGGGTGTGCAAAAAGCTGCAGCAAAGCGTCGGTCATGCCCAGCATGGCACGGGTGGGGGCCTCGCGCTCGCGGGCGTAGCGCTGCAGCAGCCGAACATCTCCCAGCGCGCGCCAGGCTTCACGCTTTCCGGTCACGCCTGCCAGTGCCGCCACATCCGCCAGGCCCAAGTTCAAGCCCTGGCCTGCCAGCGGGTGCACGCGGTGCGCCGCATCTCCCACCAGCACCCAGCCGGCGCCAAAGACCCGGTCCGCGCGCGCCATCGACAGGGGCCACGCCACGCGGGCGCCGGCCAAGCGCAAGCCGCCCGCCGCGCCGTCTGTCGCCTGCATCAACTCGGCCTCGAAGGCCGCATCGTCCAGCGCCAGCAATTCAGCGGCTCGCTCCGCCGGCAGGGACCAGACCAGGGCCAGGCCGTGGCCTGCCGTCGGGCGGTCCAGGGGCAGCAGGGCCAGCACATCGGGCGCGCGAAACCATTGCCGGGCCAGGCCCTGGTGCGCCTGGTCGGTGCCCAGGCGCGCAGCGATGGCGCTCTGGCCATAGTCCTGGGTCTCGAAGGCGACACCGAACCTGGCCCGCGTAGCCGAGGCCTTGCCTTCGGCCACCACCTGCAAACTGGCCTGCACTGGCTCGGCGGTGTGTTCGACATGCGCCGCGTAACGCAGCGCCGAGGCCAGCTCGGCCTGCAGGGCCTGGGCATCGACGATCCAGGCCAGCTCGCGCACCTGCTGTTGCCAGGCCGAGAAACGCAGCGCGCTGGCGGGGCCGGCATCGCCCTCGACACGCATGTCGTACACGGCAGTGCGGCAGTCGGCAGGCAGAGCGCCCCACACCTTTAAAGACTCCAGCAGGCCGACCGACGCCGCGTTCAGCGCGTAGGCGCGCACGTCGTCGGCAACACTCGCGGGCGGCGGCGCGAGGGCCACCGACAGGCCCTGGCGCGACAAGCCCAGTGCGGCAGCCGAGGCCACGATGCCGCTGCCGAGGATCTGCACGTCAAAGGTTTTCATTGCCCGAGATTCTAGTTTTCCGGGATTGCCCTCGGCCTTTGCTTGCCGAATGCGAAACTCGCCCCGAGCCCCACCTCGCCCGTGGGCACCCAACGCATGACGGATCGGACCCTCACGTGAGCCCTGCTGCCGCCCTGGCGACCGATGAATTGCTGATCTCCAGCCTGATGGTTCACCCGGTCAAGTCCTGCGCCGGGATTGCCGTGGACGAAGCCCTGCTGATCGAGACCGGCCTGGAGCATGACCGCGCCTGGATGGTCGTGGACAGTGGGGGCGAGTTCGTCAGCCAGCGTGAACTGCCGCGCATGGCGCTGGTGCGGCCCACGCTGCGCGCCAGCGATGTGGTGCTGCGCGCACCGGGCATGCTGGCCCTGCACCTCTTGCTCGACACGGTGGAAGCGCCTTGCCGCGTGAAGGTCTGGAGCGACAGCGTGGCGGCCTACGACATGGGTGATCTGGCGGCGCAGTGGTTCAGTGACTTCCTTGGCCAGCGCGTGCGCCTGGCGCGTTTCGACCCCGCCACGCGGCGCCTGTGCGACCCGGCCTGGACGGGGCCATTCGAAGCCGAGACGGCCTTTGCCGACGGCTTCCCCTTGCTCGTGACCTCGACCGCGTCGCTGGCCGAGTTGAACCGGCGCCTGCTTGCCGCAGGGCATGGCGCGGTCGCGATGCAACGCTTTCGGCCCAACATCGTGCTCGACGGCATCGAAGATGCCCACGGCGAAGACTTCATCGACGAGTTGAGCATCGATTCGCCCGACGGACCGGTGCTGATCAAGCTGGTGAAGCCTTGTGGCCGCTGCTCGATTCCCGATGTCGACCCGGCCACGGCCACACAAGGCCACGCCGTGACCGACACCCTGGCGAGCTACCGTGCCGAGCCGCGCATCGACGGCGCACTGGCCTTCGGCATGAACGCCATCGTGGTCTCGGGCACCCTGCACCGACTGCGGGTGGGCGCGCGCGCGACGGCAAGCCTCAACTTCTAGGGCCATGCCTCATCCACGCAGGCTGCCAAGCTGGCAGCTGTTTGCCATTGCCGTGGCCATCTGGGGCACCACCTGGCACGCCATCCTGTACCAGCTTGAGCACACGCCGCCCGAGACCGGCGTGGCCCTGCGCTTTGCCTTGGCCGGCCTGTTGGCCCTGGGCGTGGCGGCTTGGCGCGGCGACCGCCTGCGCTGCACGCGCGCGGAGCACCTGCGCATCGCCGTGCAGGGCGTGTTCATGTACTCGCTGGCCTATGTCTGTGTCTATCACGCCGAGAAGCACGTGCCGAGCGGCTTGGTGGCCGTCGGCTACTCGGCATCGCCCTTGGTCACCGGGGTCGCCGCCTGGGTGCTTTGGCGCGGCCCGTTGTCGCCGCGATTTCTTGTCGGTGGCGTGCTGTGCGTTGCCGGCGTGGCGCTTATCTTCGCGCCCGAGTTCGCGGCGCTGCGGGCGGGCGACGCGGCCTTGCCGGGCGTCGTGTTCACCGCGGGCGCTGTCGCGCTCTCGGGCGTCGGCAGCCTGCTGTCGAGCCGCAACGCGCTGCACCGCCTGCCGTTCTGGCCGGCGATGGGGTGGGGCATGCTCTACGGCGCGCTGCTCTCGGCGGCTATCGCCGGCTTCAGCGGCCAGTCGTTGGCGCCACCGTCACCGCTGGACGCACCGGCCTGGTGGCTGTCACTGGCCTACCTTGCGCTGGCGGGCTCGGTGGTCGCGTTCGCCTGCTACCTGACGCTGCAGCAGCGCGTCGGCCCCGGCGCGGCCTCCACCGTGGGTGTCATGACCCCCGTGCTGGCGCTGGCGATCTCGGCCGCCTTCGAGGGCTACGTGCCCGTGGCGCAGACCTGGCTGGGCGCTTTGCTGGCCGTGGCCGGCAACGTCTTGATCTTGCGGCCGCGCGGGACGTCCTCGGGCTGACCGAGGCAGCGCGCCCGCGGACGCGCCCTGGCATCGTGCGGCCTACTCCTACAATCCTCGGCTCGCTTCCCAAGAGACCTCCATGAGCCTGCAATGCGGCATCGTCGGCCTGCCCAACGTCGGCAAGTCAACGCTTTTCAACGCCCTGACCAAGGCCGGCATCGCAGCCGAGAACTACCCCTTCTGCACGATTGAGCCAAATGTGGGCGTGGTCGAGTTGCCCGATCCGCGTCTGGCCGCCCTGGCGGCCATCGTCAAGCCCGAGAAAGTCGTGCCGGCGATCGTCGAGTTCGTCGACATCGCCGGGCTGGTGGCCGGCGCCAGCAAGGGCGAGGGCTTGGGCAACCAGTTCCTCTCGCACATCCGCGAAACGGACGCCATCGTGAATGTGGTGCGTTGCTTCGACGACGACAACGTGATCCACGTCGCAGGCAAGGTCGATCCGGTGGCCGACATTGAAGTCATTCAGACCGAGCTGTGCCTGGCCGACCTGGCCACGGTGGAGAAGAGTCTGGTGCGCTACAACAAGATCGCCAGGTCGGGCGGCGACAAAGAGGCTCAGCGCCTGGTGGATGTGCTGCGCAAGTGCGAAGCCGCGCTGGACGACGCTCGCCCGGTGCGCAGCATCGACTTCAGCAAGGAAGAGCGCATCGTGCTCAAGGGTCTGTGCCTGATCACGGCCAAGCCGGCGATGTTCGTCGGCAACGTGGCCGAAGACGGTTTCGAGAACAACCCTTACCTCGACCGCCTGCGCGAGGTTGCCGCGCGGCAAAACGCGCCGGTGGTGGCCATCTGCGCCAAGACCGAGGCCGAGCTGGCCGACATGAGCGATGAAGACCGCAGCATGTTTCTGTCGGAGATGGGTCAGACCGAGCCCGGTCTGGCGCGCCTGATCCGCGCCGCCTTCAAGCTGCTGGGGCTGCAGACCTATTTCACGGCCGGCGTGAAGGAAGTGCGCGCCTGGACCATCCACGCCGGCGACACCGCGCCGCAAGCGGCCGGCGTGATCCACACCGATTTCGAGAAGGGCTTCATCCGCGCCCAGACCATCGCCTTCGACGACTACATCGCCTGCAAGGGCGAGCAAGGCGCAAAGGACCACGGCAAGATGCGCGCCGAGGGCAAGGACTACGTCGTCAAGGACGGCGACGTGCTGAACTTCCTGTTCAGCAGCTGACCCCGCGACTGCCCTCGACGGCCCCGAGTTCAGTGCAGCCGGCCAGCGACATCCGCCCCGCCCTGCCGGCATGGTGGCTGACCGTCGCTCTTGCGTTCGCGGGCTACCTGGTCTGTGCACGACTCGGCCTGCTGCTGGCGATTCCGCCAGGCATCGCCTCGCCTTTCTGGCCCGCCGCAGGCCTGGCTCTGGTGACCACGTTGGTCTGGGGGCGCTGGGCCTTGGTGGGCGTGGCGCTGGGTTCGATCGCCGGCAACCTCGGCTTCGTCGCCAGTGCCGGCCCGGCCAGCGTGCTCGACGTCACCGTCACCGCTGCGATCGGGTTCGGCGTGGCATTGCAGGCATGGGCAGGCGCGGCTCTCGCCAAGCGCTTCGTGGGTCAACCGCTGGTGTTGGCGGAGCCGGCACAGTTGTGGCGTTTCTTCTCGCTGGCAGCGCTGCTGGCCAGTTGCGTCAGCGCCAGCATCGGCCTGGGCGCGCTGGCGCTGTCGGGACGGCTCGATATCGCGCAGGCGCCGCAGCATTGGGCGGCATGGTGGATCGGTGACACGCTGGGTGTGCTGGTGTTCGCGCCGGTGATGTTCACCTTGATCGGCCAGCCGCGCGAAGAATGGGCGCCGCGGCGCTGGCCGGTCGCACTGCCACTGCTGGCTGTGGCGCTGCTGATGGGCCTGGGCATCCGCGAGGTGATTCGGCTGGACACCGCCCGCAGCCGCCAGGCCTTCGTGCGCGAGGCCGAGAACCTGAGCAACGCCGTCCGGGCCCGCCTGCAAATGCCCTTGCATGCACTGGAAGGCATGCGTGGCCTGATCAGCGAGAGCGCCGCGCCCGACCGGCAGGCGTTCGCCCGCGTCAGCGCTCCCTGGCTGTCCGAGGGCGCCAGCCTGGTCGCTTTGGGCTGGACCGAGCGAGTGCCAAAGAGCGAGACTGTCGCGTTTGCGGCGCGGGAGCAGGCCACCGGTGCGCCCGGATTCCGCGTCTTCGAGCGTCGCGATGCCGGCGTCACTGAAGTCGGCGATGTCGATGCGTATGTGATCCGTTTCATCGAGCCGCTGCCGGCCAACACTGCGGCGCTCGGCGTGAACACGCAGTCGATCGCCATCGCCCGGGCGGCCGTCGCCAAGGCAGCGCGCAGCGGGCAGCCCGCGATCAGTGCGGGTTTCAAGTTGACCCAGGGCGGCACCGGCGTGGTGCTGTACCACGCGGTTTACCGCGGCCAGCCGCGCAGCGACGAAGAGCGTGTGGCAGCGCTGCGCGGCGTGGTCTTCGCCACCATCAAGCCCGCAGACTTGCTGCGCGCTGCCGCCGCAGGCCTGTCCGCATCGCTGAGCCTGTGCCTGATCGACAAAGATGCGACCGCGCCGTCGCGCGTCTTGAGCGGCGCACCCGACTGCGACAAGCTCGCGGCCTTTGCGCCGCTGCATGTGACGCGGCTGGCTTTGGCCGGGCGCGAGTGGGAGCTGCGCGTGTCTGCGACGGCGCCTGTGGCCCCCAGCGCGAGCGGCATCTGGCCTTTCGCTCTGGTCGGGCTGCTGGGCACGGCCATGCTGGGCGCACTGTTGCTGACCGTCACCGGGCGCGCGCGCCGCATCGCCGAGGCGGTGCAGCAACGCACGGCTGAACTCGAATTGCGCAGCGCCGAATTGCAGACCGAGATGGGCGAACGCCAACGCACCGGCGCTGCCCTGCGCGACAGCCAACAGCGCCTGCGCAACATCCTCGATCACACGCCGATCGGCGTGGCCTACACCGACACGGGCGGGCGCATCCGCGAGGCCAATCCGAAGTTGCGCGAGATGCTCGGGCAGGACGGCGAGCGCCTGACTGGCAAGCACATCGCCGATTTGCTGCACCCGGACGATCGGCAGGCCGAGTCCGAAGCCCGGGAGCGTCTGTTGGCCGGCGAAGTGCCGATGGCGCGCTGGCAGCTGCGCTGCCTGACCGCCGACGGCCGCACGCTGTGGGCGCAGGTGGGGGTGAGCGTGCTGCGCGACGCCCAAAGCCAGGCCAAGCGCATGGTCTGGGTCATCGAAGACATCACCGAACGTCTGGCTCTGGAAGAAGCACAGCGGGCCCAGCGCGGCGCCGAAGCGGCCAATCAGGCCAAGAGCGAGTTCCTCTCGCGCATGAGCCATGAGTTGCGCACCCCACTCAATGCCATGCTGGGCTTCACGCAGCTGCTGGAACTCGACCGCCGCCAGCCCCTGACTCAGCACCAAACAGAGTGGACCGGCCAGATCCGCCAGGCCGGCTGGCACCTGCTGCACATGATCAATGACACCCTGGACCTGGCGCGCATCGAGTCGGGCCATGTCGAGCTGCATCCGCAAACGCTCGATCTGGCCGAGGTGGTTGCGGCGGCCGCGGGCTTGCTGGCGCAAAGCGCCGAGAAGCACCGCGTTCAGATCGACGTGCGCCTGTTTGACCAGGCGCGGCTGGTGCTCGGGGACCCGACGCGGGTCAAGCAGATCCTGACCAACCTGCTGTCCAACGCGATCAAGTACAACGTCGAAGGCGGACGCGTCTTGATCGGCAGCCATATCAACGCGAGCGGCATGGTGGCGCTGGAAGTCGCCGATACCGGCCTGGGCATGAAGCCGGCCCAGTTGGCGCAGTTGTTCCAGCCCTTCAACCGCCTGGGCCGCGAAGGCGGCTCAGTAGAGGGCACCGGCATTGGCCTGGTCATCAGCCTGCGCCTGGCTGAACTGATGGGCGGCACCTTGCGCGCCCGCAGCAACGAGGCTGAGGGCTCGACCTTCATTCTGGAGTTGCCGCGCGCCGACGCGTCCCCGATGCCGCAGGCACTC
Source organism: Burkholderiales bacterium (assembly GCA_031403815.1). Taxonomy (GTDB): domain Bacteria; phylum Pseudomonadota; class Gammaproteobacteria; order Burkholderiales; family Burkholderiaceae_C; genus CADEEN01. The sequence continues at coordinate 7,618 of JANNGJ010000075.1, forward strand.
GACGACGACGCCGAACTGCCGCTGGCGAGCTACCGCCAGCGCGTGGTGCACTACGTCGAAGACAACGAAACCAATGTCGAGGTCATGCGCGGCATCCTGGCGCTGCGCCCGCAGATCACGCTGGAGGTGTCGATGCTCGGCTTGGAGGGCCTGGCGGCGATCCGCCGGCGCAAGCCCAGCCTGATCCTGCTCGACATGCACCTGCCCGATATCGACGGCCTGGCGCTGCTGCGTCAATTGCAGGCCGACCCTGAGACCTCTGATGTGCCGGTGATCGTGGTGTCGGCCGACGCCACCGAGGCCAGCATCCGGCAGGCGATTGGCGCCGGCGCCACGCACTACCTGACCAAGCCGGTCAACGTGCCGCAATTCCTCGGTGCGTTGGACGACATGCTCGATCAGCTCGACACGATGTTTGGTTAAGTGAGTACATGCTGTCGCAAAATAACCAACAATGCGTCACTCCCATGGCGTGTGTGACCGTGATGGTCGCGCGATCAGCACTCTTCCACCGAGAGTGCTAATATCTTGGAACCTGGACTCGTCGAGTTCCTCCAAGACCCCATGAACACCGCAATTGCCTCCCACGCCCCGGTCGAAGTGACCCTTCGCAACCCCTGGGCACTGGTGCCGCCGATCGGCAACCTGGACGCCTACATTTCGGCGTCGCACCGCATTCCCTTGCTCACACCCCAGGAAGAGGCTGATTTCGCGCGCCGCCTGCGCGACACCGGCGACCTGGAGGCCGCCGGGCGCTTGGTGTTGTCGCACCTGCGCCTGGTGGTGTCTGTATCGCGCCAATATCTGGGCTACGGCCTGCCGCAGGGTGACCTGATCCAGGAAGGCAATGTCGGCCTGATGAAGGCCGTGAAGCGCTTCGACCCCGAACAGGGCGTGCGCTTGGTCAGCTACGCGCTGCACTGGATCCGCGCCGAGATGCACGAGTACATCCTGAAGAACTGGCGCATGGTCAAAGTGGCCACCACCAAGGCCCAGCGCAAGTTGTTCTTCAACCTGCGGTCCATGAAGCAGAGCCTGAAGGCGGACGCGCCCGACGGCGACACCCATCGCGGCACGCTGAGCCCGAGCGAGGTCGATACGGTCGCGCGCAAGCTCAATGTCAAGCGCGAAGAAGTGCTGGAGATGGAGACGCGCATGTCGGGGGGTGATGTGCCGCTCGAACCGCAGACCAATGACGACGGCGAGGAGAGCTACGCCCCGATCGCTTACCTGGCCGACGACGCCAGCGAACCCACGCGCGTGCTCGAGGCCCGCAGCCGCGACGCGCTGGCCGGCGACGGCATCAGCCGCGCGCTGGAGGTGCTCGACGCGCGCAGCCGGCGCATCGTCGAAGAACGCTGGTTGAAGGTGAATGACGACAACTCCGGCGGCATGACGCTGCACGACCTGGCCGCCGAGTACGGCGTCAGCGCCGAGCGCATCCGCCAGATCGAAGTGGCGGCGATGAAGAAAATGCGCGGGGCGCTGCAAGCCGCGGCCTGATCGGGCCGGGGCCAGCTCAAAGGCGGCTCGCGGGCCGCCTTTTTCATGCCTATGCGCCGGCCAGCAGCAGCTTGACGTCGCCCGCCATCGCCTCGACACCGCCGCCCTGGCGCACGAACAGGCGCACCTTGCCTTTGGGGTCGAACACGAAAGACCCTGCCGTGTGGTCCATGGTGTAGCTGCCGGCGCTCTTGCCCGGCACCTTGGCGAAAAAGACCTTGAACTCCTTGGCCACGGCCTGGGTTTGCTCCAGCGTGCCGCGCAGGGCGACGAAGTCGCGCCCGAAGGCAGCAACATAGGCAGCGACGATTTCTGGCGTGTCACGCTCGGGATCGACCGTGACGAACACGGCTTGCACCTTGTCGCCGTCGGCACCGAGCTTTTGCTTGATCTCGGCGATCTCGGCCAGGGTGGTCGGGCAGACATCGGGGCACTGGGTGAAGCCGAAGAACACGATGACCACCTTGCCCTTGAAGTCGGCCAGGCTGCGCGGCTTGCCGGTGGCGTCGGGCAAATTCAGTTGGCGGGCGTACTCGGCGCCCGTGATGTCGATGCCCTTGAAGGCCGGCTTCTGCTCGGCGCTGCAGGCCGCCAGGGCGGCGGCGGCCAGGGCCGCGATGGCAGTGCGGCGGTTCAGGTGTTTCATCGCGCAAAGACCCAGGGTGAGAGGTAGTGGTCGAGCAGCAGCGCGGCGAACAGCCACGACAGGTGCCAGATCGAGAAGCGGAAGGTCTTGCGCGCCAGCGCTTCGCTGTACTGGCGCCAGAGCTGCCAGGCCAGCACGATGAACCAGACACCGAGCACGACAGCGGCAGCCAGGTAGATGGGGCCGCTCATGCCGTGCACGAAGGGCAGCAAGGTGGCGGCGAAGAGCACGAAGGTGTAGAGCAGGATCTGCAGCCGGGTGTAGGCGTTGCCATGCGTCACCGGCAGCATGGGCAGGCCGGCGCGGGCATAGTCTTCGGCCCGGTACAGGGCCAGGGCCCAGAAGTGAGGTGGTGTCCACAGAAAGATGATCAACACCAGCAGCCAGGCCTCGGCGCCCACGTCCCCGCGCATCGCGGCCCACCCCAGCAGCGGCGGCATGGCACCCGAGGCGCCGCCGATGACGATATTTTGCGGCGTGGCCGGCTTGAGCAGCACGGTGTAAATGACGGCATAACCGACGAAGGTGGCCAAGGTCAGCCACATCGTCAGGGCGTTGACCCAGAGCAGCAGCAGGGCGCTGCCCGCTGCGCACAGCAGGGTCGAGAACAGCAGGGTGTGGGCGTTGCTGAGCTGG
>JANNGJ010000076.1:0-4457 GCA_031403815.1 Burkholderiales bacterium
TGGTCACCTACATCACCTTCGCCGCCTCCGGCCGCATCGCCAAGGTGCTCGGCCGCACCGGCATCAATGTGATGACGCGGCTGATGGGCCTGATCCTGGCGGCGATGGCGGTCGAGCTGCTGGCCGATGGACTGGTCAAGCTCTTTCCCGTGTTGGCGTCACATATCGCGCGCTGAGAACCGTCGATGCAGGACGCCCCGACCTGGGACTTCATCGTCGTCGGCGCCGGCACCGCCGGCTGTCTGCTGGCTAACCGGCTCTCGGCGGATTCGAACCGGCGCGTGTTGTTGCTCGAAGCCGGCGGCAGCGATAACTACCCCTGGATCCACATTCCCGTCGGCTACCTGTACTGCATCGGCAACCCGCGCACCGACTGGCTGTACCAGACCGAGCCCGACGCCGGCCTGAACGGCCGCGTGCTGCGCTACCCGCGCGGCAAGGTCCTCGGCGGTTCATCGAGCATCAACGGCATGATCTACATGCGCGGTCAGGCGCGCGATTACGACGCCTGGGCCGAGCAGCTCGGCGACGCGGCCTGGTGCTGGGACGCCTGCCTGCCCTACTTCAAACAGCATGAAGCGCATTGGCGCGGCGCCGATGCGCTGCACGGCGGCGACGGCGAATGGCGGGTCGAGCGCCAGCGCCTGTCGTGGGCGCTGCTCGATGCCTTTGCGCTGGCGGCGCAGCAGGCCGGCATCCCCGCCAGCGATGATTTCAACCGCGGCGACAACGAAGGTGTGGGCTACTTCGAGGTCAACCAGAAGCGCGGTCTGCGCTGGAATGCGAGCAAGGCCTTCCTGCGGCCGGTGCAGCGCCGGCGCAACCTTGAGGTGAGGATCGGCACGACGGTGCAGCGCCTGGTCGTCGAGCGCCGCGGCGACGGTTCGCTGCGCGCGACGGGCGTCGAGTGCCGCAGCGCTGACGGCGGCGTGCAGGTGCTGAAGGCCGCGCGCGCCGTGGTGCTGGCGGCCGGCGCGATCGGCACGCCGCAGTTGCTGCAACTGTCGGGCATCGGGGCGGCGCGGCGCTTGGCTGAGCACGGCGTCCCGCTGGTGCACGAGCTGCCGGGCGTCGGCGAGAACTTGCAGGATCACTTGCAGATCCGCGCCGTGTTCGGCGTCAGCGGCGCCAAGACCTTGAACACGATGGCCAACTCGCTGCTTGGCAAGGCGCGCATCGGCCTCGAATACCTGCTGAGGCAAAGCGGCCCGATGAGCATGGCGCCGTCGCAGCTCGGCGCTTTCACCCGCTCCTCGGCCGACAAACCGTGGCCCGACCTGGAATACCACGTCCAGCCGCTGTCGCTCGACGCCTTCGGCCAGCCTCTGCACCGCTTCCCGGCGTTCACAGCGAGCGTGTGCAACCTCAACCCCGAGAGCCGCGGCACGGTGCATATCGCCTCGGGGCGCATCGACGATGCACCGAAGATCGCGCCGCGTTACCTGGCCACCGAGGGCGACCGCCGGATCGCCGCGCAGTCCCTGCGCCTCACCCGCCGCATCGTGGCCCAGCCGGCGCTGGCGCGCTACGCCCCGGTCGAGATCAAACCCGGCGCCGAGTTCGAGTCTGACGAAGAGTTGGCCAAGCTCGCTGGCGACATTGGTACGACAATTTTTCACCCCGTGGGCACCTGCAAGATGGGCCGCGACGGCGACCCGTTGGCCGTGCTCGACGCCCGCCTGGCGGTGCGTGGCGTGGCCGGCCTGTGCGTCGCTGACGCCAGCGCCATGCCCACCATCACCAGTGGCAACACCAATGCGCCAACCCTGATGCTGGCCGAGCGCGCCGCGCAATGGTTGCGCGCAGGCGACGACTCGGCGCTCTAGAACCCACACCCGTCAACCTTGACAGGTACGGCGACGTGGTCGCGTCGATAGACTCGACACGATGCCTGAAAACGAAGCGTCCACCTCCCGGCGTGGCCGGCGCAAATCGAACGCTGTGCCCGGGCGCAGTGTTGTCGTGGCGCGCCCCGAGCACATTGGCGTGGTCGTCGTACTGGTGCTTTTGGTGTTGCTGGCGGCAGCGCCGCTCTGGTGGCCGCAGGGCCTGCCCGGGGCGGGATGGGTCACGACCGCCGCAGCGGCAACACTCGGCATGGTGGGCCTGGCCTTGCTGCGCCGGGCCCAGCGTGAGGCCAGCGCCACGACCCGCGCGCTCTGTGAGTTCTCTCAGCACTTGCGCGGTGGCGATGTCAGTGGCGCCCTGCGCGCGGTGCAGGCTGACAGCAGCCTGCCCCATGCCGACAGTGAGGCACCGGCCCGCGCCAGCGCCTGGGCGGCGTCTTCGCGCTTTGGCAGCGTGGCACGCGAGGTCGAGGCCGCGCTGGGCGACCGCGAACGGCGTTGGCAGGCGCGCATGCGATTGTCGGCCGACTGGCACTGGGAAACCGACGCCGAGATGCGCTTCTCCTGGGTCTCGCACGACCTGGCGTCCTTGGTCAAGCTGGGTGTCCAACCGGGCGACCTCGTCGGCAGCCGGATCGATGCCGTGCCGCTCTTTGCCGCACCGGAAGAGGGCTGGACAGCCGTCAACGAGCGCATGGCCCAGCACAAGCCGATGCGGGAGCTCTTGCTTGAGGTGCGCCGCCACGGGCGGGTTCCGGTCTGGGTCAGCCTCAATGGCCGCGCTTACCGGGATGCGCAGGGGCGGTTCGCGGGCTACGAAGGCGTGGGCCGCGATGTCACCGAGCAGCGCCTGGCTTACCTCAAGCTTGCTGAAAGCGAACGCCGCCACGCCTTGATGGCCGAACTGTCCGTTGATTGGTACTGGCAGACCGATGCCGAGCACTGCATCGAGATGTTCGGGCCGATGGCCCGCGACTTGCTCGGCGAACGCGCCAACGACGCGCTTGGCCAGACCCGCTGGGCCTTGCACCCCGCGGGCACCAGCGACGAAGATTGGGTGGCGCACCGCAGCGACCTCGAAGCCCGGCGACCCTTCCGCAACTTCGAGTACGCCGTTCGGCAGCCAAGGCGCGGTCTGCGCTGGGTCGCCATCGGGGGCCAACCGCGCTTCGATGGCCAAGGGGTCTTCATCGGCTACCACGGTGTTGGCCGCGACATCACCCTGCGAAAGCGCGCCGAACGCGTGCTGCTCAACCGCAACCAGCTGCTAGAGCACCAGGTGGCGGAGCGCACGGCGGCGCTCGAGCAGAGCAACCGTGATCTGGAGGCGTTTTCGCGCCAGTTGGCCCACGAACTGCGCACGCCCATCGGGCAGGTGGCTGGCCTGGCTGATTTGTTGAAGAGCAAGGCCTGGGACCGCCTGGCTGAAGACGAACGTGAGTGGCTGCGCCTGCAAGGGCAGGCAGCCCGTGAGATGTCGCACACCGTGACGGCGCTGCTCGAACTGGCGCGTTCGGCATCCACCGCGCTGCTGCTCGAGCCGGTCGACCTGAGCGGGTTGGCGCAGGCGGTGATCGAAGACTTGCCCTGGGTCGAGCGCCAGTCGCCAATCGAGTGGGTTGTCGAGCGCGGCATGGTCGCTCATTGCAGCGCAGCACTGCTGCGCGTCGTGCTCAGCAACCTGCTCGGCAATGCGGCCAAGTTCACGCGTGACGTGGCCGCGCCGCGCATCGAGTTCTGCCGCGATGCGCAGGGCGGCTTTGCCATCAGCGACAACGGTGCCGGCTTCGACACCGCGCGGGGCGCAACCCTGTTCCAGCCCTTCGTGCGCCTGCACCAGAGTGAGCAGTTCCAGGGCACGGGGCTGGGCCTGTCGATTGTGCGCAGGATCATCGAGCGCCATGGCGGCCATGTGACAGCGCAAGGTGCGCCCGGGCATGGCGCGACCTTCCGGTTTCGCCTCGGCCCTGTCAGCGTAGACGAGCCGGTTTCGGCAGAGAACACGGGCAGCGAACTCCTGAGCGACGTGTCCTGAGCGCGGGCATTGCGCGCCGCCGCCGCCGCCGAGAACGCCGCTGCGCCGGCGCCGTACCCCGGGAAATCCCTCGCCCTATAGGCCTCGGCAACGCAATACATTCGTAATTGCTTATAAACGAATGTGCTGCCCATGAACGCCGTCACCAACAGCGAAGCCGACCAGGTCTATGCCGTGGCTGCAGAGCTGTTCGCCACGATGGCAGCACCCCTGCGCCTGAAGATCATTGCCGCGTTGTGCGTTCAAGAAAAGAACGTCAGCCAGCTCCTGGCTGACATCGACACCACCCAGCCGAACATGTCGCAGCACCTGGGCGTGCTGTACCGCGCCGGCATCCTGGCGCGGCGCCGCGAAGGCACTCAGGTGTACTACAGCGTGGCCAATGCCAAGGCGGCGTCACTGTGCCGCGCGGTATGCACCCAGATCGCCATCGAGATCGACGACCCCGGCGCGGTGGCGCCGGCAGAGCGTCTGGCGCCCGCGCGCGCCCTGGGCTTGTGACCGCCGTGGCCGACCGCGCGCGCCCCAGCCGTTTGCGCGCCGCGCCAGAAAGCTTTCTTGACGCCTCGGCAGTT
>JANNGJ010000077.1:0-7626 GCA_031403815.1 Burkholderiales bacterium
CTACCGCCGCGTCATCAACCGCAACAACCGCCTGGCGCGGCTGCTGGAGTTGAAGGCACCAGAAATCATCGTGCGCAACGAGAAGCGCATGCTGCAGGAAGCCGTGGACAGCTTGCTGGACAACGGCCGTCGCGGCAAGGCCATGACGGGCGCCAACAAGCGTGCCCTGAAGTCGCTGGCCGACATGATCAAGGGCAAGAGTGGCCGTTTCCGCCAGAACTTGCTGGGCAAGCGCGTCGATTACTCGGGCCGCTCAGTCATCGTGGTCGGCCCGACGCTCAAGCTGCATCAGTGCGGCTTGCCCAAGCTGATGGCGCTGGAACTCTTCAAGCCCTTCATCTTCTCGCGCCTGGAGGCAATGGGTATCGCCACCACGATCAAGGCGGCGAAGAAAGAAGTCGAAGCCGGCACGCCGGTGGTGTGGGACATCCTCGAAGAAGTCATCAAGGAGCATCCGGTGCTGCTGAACCGCGCGCCGACCCTGCACCGCCTGGGCATCCAGGCCTTTGAGCCGGTGCTGATCGAAGGCAAGGCGATCCAGTTGCATCCGCTGGTGTGCGCCGCTTTCAACGCCGACTTCGACGGCGACCAGATGGCCGTGCACATCCCGCTGTCGATTGAAGCGCAGATGGAAGCCCGCACGCTGATGCTGGCCTCGAACAACGTGCTCTTCCCGGCCTCGGGCGAGCCCTCGATCGTGCCTTCGCAAGACGTGGTGCTGGGCTTGTATTACGCCACCCGCGACCGCATCAATGCCAAGGGCGAAGGCATGATCTTTGCCGACATCGCCGAGGTGCAGCGGGCACTGGACAACGCCCAGGTCGAAGTCACGGCCAAGGTGGCGGTGCGCCTGACGGAGTTCGTCAAGGGCGAAGACGGTGCGTTTGTGCCCGTGACCAAGCTGGTCGACACGACGGTCGGCCGTGCGCTGCTGTCGGAGATCCTGCCCAAGGGGCTGCCGTTCTCCAACATCAACAAGGCGCTGAAGAAGAAAGAAATCAGCAAGCTGATCAACGTCTCCTTCCGCAAGTGCGGCCTGAAGGAAACCGTGGTGCTGGCAGACAAACTGCTGCAAGCCGGTTTCCGCCTGGCCACGCGCGCGGGGATCTCGATCGGCATCGACGACATGCTGGTGCCCAAGGAAAAGCCGAGCCTGATCGAGCGCGCTGAAAAGGAAGTCAAGGAAATCGAGCAGCAGTACGTCTCGGGCCTGGTGACCTCTGGCGAGCGCTACAACAAGGTCGTCGACATCTGGGGCAAGACAGGTGACGAGGTCGGTCGGGTGATGATGACCCAGCTGTCCAAGGAAAAGGTCACGGACCGCCACGGCAAACTGGTCGAGCAAGAGTCGTTCAACTCGATCTACATGATGGCCGACTCGGGTGCGCGCGGCTCTGCCGCGCAGATCCGCCAACTGGCCGGCATGCGCGGCCTGATGGCCAAGCCCGACGGCTCCATCATCGAGACACCAATCACGGCCAACTTCCGTGAAGGCCTGAACGTGTTGCAGTACTTCATCTCCACCCACGGCGCCCGCAAGGGCCTGGCGGACACGGCGCTGAAGACGGCGAACTCGGGCTACCTGACGCGCCGCCTGGTTGACGTGACGCAAGACCTGGTCGTCATCGAAGAGGATTGCGGGACCCAGAATGGCATGAACATGCGCGCCCTCGTCGAGGGTGGTGAAGTCATCGAGAGCCTGCGCGACCGCGTCTTGGGTCGCATGGCGGCTGTGGACGTGCTGCACCCCGAGTCCCAGCAACCGCTGGTCGCGGCCGGCCAGATGCTCGACGAAGACATGCTTGACGTGACCGAGGCAGCGGGCGTGGACGAGATCAAGGTCCGTACGCCGCTGACTTGCGCGACACGCTTCGGCATTTGCGCCAAGTGCTATGGCCGCGACCTCGGCCGCGGTGGTCTGGTCAACGTCGGCGAGGCGATCGGCGTGATCGCAGCGCAGTCAATCGGCGAGCCGGGCACCCAGCTGACGATGCGCACGTTCCACATCGGTGGTGCGGCCTCACGTGCGGCAGTGGCCAACAACGTCGAAGCGAAGTCCGATGGCTACATCGCCTTCAACCCGACGATGCGCTACGTGACCAACGGCAAGAAGGAGTTGGTGGTGATTTCGCGTTCAGGCGAGATCATCGTGCTGGATCCCCATGGCCGCGAGCGCGAGCGTCACAAGGTGCCCTATGGCGCGACGCTGAACGTCAAGTCTGACCAGCAGCTCAAGGCCGGCACGGTGCTGGCCAACTGGGACCCGCTGACGCGCCCGATCATCACCGAGTTCGCCGGCAAGGCGAAGTTCGAGAACGTCGAAGAGGGCGTGACGGTCGCCAAGCAGATGGACGAGGTCACGGGCTTGTCGACGCTGGTGGTGATCGACCCGAAGCGTCGCGGTGCCGCCAAGGTGGTGCGCCCGCAGGTCAAGCTGATGGACGCGGCGGGCCATGAAGTCAAGATCCCTGGCACCGACCACTCGGTGACGATCGGCTTCCCGGTCGGCTCGCTGATCCAGATCCGCGATGGTCAGGATCTGGCGCCGGGCGAAGTGCTGGCGCGCATCCCGATGGAAGGCCAGAAGACGCGCGACATCACCGGCGGCTTGCCGCGGGTGGCCGAGCTGTTCGAGGCCCGCAGCCCGAAGGACGTCGGCACGTTGGCCGAGATCACCGGCACCGTCAGTTTCGGCAAGGAGACCAAGGGCAAGAACCGCCTGCAGATCACCGACCCGGAGGGCAAGGTCCACGAAGAGCTGGTCGCCAAGGAAAAGAACATCCTGGTCCACGAGGGCCAGGTGGTCAACCGGGGCGAGCTGGTGGTCGATGGCTCCGCCGACCCGCAGGACATCCTGCGCCTTTTGGGCATCGAGGAGCTGGCGCGCTACATCGTCGATGAAGTGCAGGACGTCTATCGCCTGCAAGGCGTGAAGATCAACGACAAGCACATCGAGGTGATCGTTCGCCAGATGCTGCGCCGGGTGCAGATCACCAACGTCGGCGACAGCAAGTACATCAGCGGCGAACAGGTCGAGCGCTCCGAGTTGCTCGACACCAATGACCGTCTGCGCTCCGAGGGCAAGATGCCTGCGGTTCACGCAGATGTGTTGCTGGGCATCACCAAGGCCAGCCTGTCGACCGACTCCTTCATCTCCGCAGCTTCCTTCCAGGAAACCACGCGCGTGCTGACCGAGGCGGCGATCATGGGCAAACGCGACGACTTGCGTGGCCTGAAGGAGAACGTCATCGTCGGTCGCCTGATTCCCGCCGGCACCGGCATGGCATTCCATGCCGCGCGCAAGGTCAAGGAAGAGATGGACGAGAGCGAACGCCGCGCCATTGCCATGCAGGAGGCTGAAGAGTTGGCGTCCGCGCAGTTGGCAGCGATCGACGCTGAGACGGCGGCAGCGCCGGCCGGCGGCGACTCGTCGAGCGACTGACGCGAGTTGGCGCAAGCCCGCCGCTGACGGCAGTTGGAAAGGGGCGGCTTTGGCCGCCCCTTTTTTCATGGCGCCGGCCAGCCCTCGGGGACGGCGATCCTGAGGCCGACGTGCGCAGCCCGACGGGCCAGTTTGAGCACGGCGCGGTCGCGGCTGAGCAACCAGCAAGCCCCTTCGGCGTGGGCCAGGTCGAGAAACTTCTGGTCGTCGGGATCGCTGCACTGCAGGCCCAGGGCGGCGGGCAGCGCAGAGGCCTCCTCGACCAGCGTCACATGGGCATCCCAGGCGGCGAGCACAGCCGTCGCGTCAGCGTTGCGCGCCTGGGCCAGGCCGCGGCCCAGCACCACGGCCAGTTCATCGCGCATCGCCAGGCTGGCGACCCAGCGCAGCTCTCGCTTGGCAATGGCGCTGGCGAAGTGTGCGGCAGATGGGTCATTGAACAACAGCCAATCAAGCACGACATTGGTGTCGAGCACGATGGGCCTGTCGCGGGGCGGCGCCCCTGAGGTGAGCAACCGCTCACCGGGGGCGACTTGTCTGGGGGGTTGGCTCAAATTGGTGCTGGCGGCTTGCCGCGAAGGGCCGCGCCGAATATACTCGCAGGCTTTTCAGCAGATCCTGCTGCGCTCTTTGTCGAGCGGCTCACCGAGCGCATTCAACTGCGGCCCCGGTTTCGAGCCCCCTCCACACTGCGGAGCGCTCGGCATCTCCTGGGGAAGAAGCGCACTTCGCACTGACTTCAAACGGGAACAAGTCAACTCATCATGCCAACCATCAACCAACTCGTGCGCCATGGCCGCGAGACCGAGACCGTCAAGTCGAAGTCGCCAGCGCTGCAAGGCGGCCCGCAGCGCCGCGGCGTTTGCACCCGCGTGTACACCACGACGCCGAAGAAGCCGAACTCGGCCCTGCGCAAGGTCGCCAAGGTGCGCCTGACCAACGGCTTCGAGATCATTTCCTACATCGGCGGCGAAGGCCACAACCTGCAAGAGCACAGTGTGGTGCTGGTGCGTGGTGGCCGCGTGAAGGACTTGCCGGGCGTGCGTTACCACATCGTGCGCGGCTCGCTTGACCTGCAAGGCGTCAAGGACCGCAAACAGTCACGTTCCAAGTACGGCGCGAAGCGCCCGAAGAAAGCGTAGCGCTTCGCAAACAGGAAAACCGGCCTGAAGGCCGGTCAAGCGTGGGCCCGCCGCTTTACGGGCCGAGTAAGTGAAGGGTCTTTTGGCCCTTCGCGGTGCAAGTCGCAAGACGGCACCAACTGAAATCAACGAAGGAAGACTCTCATGCCACGTCGTCGCGAAGTACCCAAGCGCGAGATCCTGCCCGACCCCAAGTTCGGCAGCATCGATCTCTCCAAGTTCATGAATGTCATCATGGAGTCCGGCAAGAAGGCCGTCGCCGAGCGCATCATCTATGGCGCGCTGGAGCAGGTCGAGAGCAAGGCCGGCAAGGACCCGCTTGAAGTCTTCATGGTCGCGCTGAACAACATCAAGCCGATGGTTGAGGTAAAGTCCCGCCGCGTCGGTGGCGCGAACTACCAGGTTCCCGTGGAAGTTCGCCCTGTGCGCCGCGTGGCGCTGGCCATGCGCTGGCTCAAGGAGTCGGCCCGCAAGCGCGGTGAGAAATCGATGGCTGCGCGCCTGGCCAACGAGTTGCTCGAGGCCAGCGAAGGCCGCGGCGGCGCGATGAAGAAGCGCGACGAAGTGCACCGCATGGCAGAAGCCAACAAGGCCTTCTCGCACTTCCGCTTCTAAACACCGTTCCCGCGGCCGCCTTCGGGTTTACCTGAACCCGTCGGCGGCCCCTGCATTTGGAGAAAAGATCATGGCCCGCAAGACCCCCATCGAGCGCTACCGCAATATCGGCATCAGCGCCCACATCGATGCCGGCAAGACCACCACGACCGAGCGCATCCTGTTCTACACGGGCGTGAACCACAAGATCGGTGAAGTGCACGACGGCGCGGCCACGATGGACTGGATGGAGCAGGAGCAGGAGCGTGGCATCACGATCACTTCCGCTGCGACCACCTGCTTCTGGAAGGGCATGGAGCTGTCGCACCCCGAGCACCGCATCAACATCATCGATACCCCGGGGCACGTCGATTTCACGATTGAAGTCGAACGCTCGATGCGCGTGCTTGACGGCGCGTGCATGGTGTATTGCGCCGTGGGCGGTGTTCAGCCGCAGTCCGAGACCGTCTGGCGCCAGGCCAACAAGTACAAGGTGCCGCGTTTGGCCTTTGTCAACAAGATGGACCGCACCGGCGCGAACTTCTACAAGGTCTTTGACCAGATGAAGGTTCGCCTGATGGCCAACCCGGTTCCGATCGTCATTCCGATCGGCGCGGAAGAGTCGTTCACGGGCGTGATTGACCTGATCAAGATGAAAGCCATCATCTGGGATGAGGCGTCGCAGGGGATGAAGTTCGACTACCGCGAGATCCCGGCTGAGTTGCTGGAGCTCGCCAAGAAGTGGCGCGAGAACATGCTCGAAGCGGCAGCCGAGTCGTCCGAGGCGCTGATGAACAAGTATCTCGAAGAGGGCGATCTCACAGAAGACGAGATCAAGCTCGGCATCCGCACGCGCACCATTGCTGCGGAGATCCAGCCCATGTTCTGTGGCTCCGCCTTCAAGAACAAGGGCGTGCAGCGCATGCTCGACGGCGTCATCGATTTCATGCCCTCGCCGATTGACATTCCGCCGGTTCCCGGCATGGATGACGACGAGAAGCCGACCTCACGCCGCGCCGCTGACGACGAAAAGTTCGCCGCGCTCGCCTTCAAGCTGATGACCGACCCGTATGTCGGCCAACTGACTTTCGTGCGCGTCTATTCCGGCGTGCTGAAGAGTGGTGACTCTGTCTTTAACCCGATCCGCGGCAAGAAAGAGCGCATTGGCCGCATCCTGCAGATGCATGCCAACCAACGCGAAGAGATCAAAGAGATTCTGGCTGGCGACATTGCTGCCTGCGTGGGCCTGAAAGACGTCACGACCGGCGAAACGCTGTGTGACCCCGACTCCTTGATCACGCTCGAGCGCATGGTCTTCCCGGAGCCGGTGATCAGCCAGGCGGTGGAGCCCAAGACCAAGCCCGATCAGGAAAAGATGGGCATTGCGCTGGGCCGCCTGGCGCAGGAGGATCCGTCGTTTCGCGTGCGCACTGACGAAGAGAGTGGCCAGACCATCATCTCGGGCATGGGTGAGTTGCACCTGGAGATCATTGTTGATCGCATGAAGCGCGAGTTCGGCGTTGAGGCCAACGTCGGCAAGCCGCAAGTGGCTTACCGCGAGACCATCCGCAAACAGGTCAAGGATGTTGAAGGCAAGTTCGTGCGCCAGTCGGGCGGTAAGGGCCAGTACGGCCACGTGGTGCTGACGGTCGAGCCGCAGGAGCCCGGCAAGGGCTTCGAGTTCGTCGATGCGACCAAGGGCGGCGTGGTGCCCAAGGAATTCATCCCGGCCGTGCGCAAGGGTGTTGAAGAGTCGCTGCCTGCGGGGGTGCTCGCCGGCTACCCGGTTGTCGATGTGAAGGTCACGCTGACCTTCGGTTCCTACCACGAGGTGGACTCGAACGAAAACGCCTTCAAGATGGCCGCATCGTTCGGATTCAAGGACGGCTGCCGCAAGGCCAGCCCGGTGATTCTTGAGCCGATGATGGCAGTCGAAGTCGAAACGCCGGAAGACTACGCCGGCTCGGTGATGGGCGATCTTTCGTCACGCCGCGGCATGGTTCAGGGCATGGACGACATGCCCGGTGGCGGCAAGGTCATCAAGGCCGAAGTGCCGCTGTCGGAAATGTTCGGCTACTCCACCACGCTGCGCTCAATGTCGCAAGGCCGCGCCACGTACACGATGGAATTCAAGCACTACAGCGAGGCGCCGAAGAACGTGGCCGACGCCATCATCACGGCGCGCGGAAAGTAAAGCACAAGCTGGTCTTCGAAGGGCTGGCGCCTGCTGCCAGTGGCAGGCGAACAAGCGGCCTTTCGGAAACCTAAAACCCAATCACTGGCACTGCTCTTTTTCGGAGATTTGAGAATGGCAAAAGGCAAATTTGAACGTACCAAGCCGCACGTCAACGTGGGCACGATTGGACACGTCGATCATGGCAAGACCACGCTGACGGCGGCCATCACCTCGGTGCTGGCGGCCAAGTTTGGTGGTGAGGCCAAGGCCTA
>JANNGJ010000078.1:0-2696 GCA_031403815.1 Burkholderiales bacterium
CGCCAGGGTGAGGTGTCGATGACGATGACCTGCGTGCGCGTCGCGGCGCGCGCGCGCTGCATCGCGGTCTTCAACGCAGCCACGTCGGCCACGTGCACGGCTTCGGCGCCGAGGCTCTTTGCGTGCGCGGCGAAGTCGATGCGCACATCGACGCCAGCTTCGGCCACGCTGTCCACAAGCAGGTTGTTGAAGCGCGGGCTGCCGCTGGCGAGCTGCAGGCGCTGGATGCAGCCGTAGCCGCGATTGTCGAGCACGACGACGATCAGCTTCAAGCCCAGCATCACCGAGGTCGCGATCTCGGAGTTGAGCATCAGGTAGGAGCCGTCGCCCACCATCACGATCACTTCGCGCGCGGGCCGCGCCAGTTTCACGCCCAGGCCGCCGGCGATTTTGTAGCCCATGCAGGAGTAGCCGTACTCGACATGGTAGTTGCCGGGCGCGCCGCTGCGCCAGAGCTTGTGCAGCTCGGCGGGAAGCGTGCCGGCGGCGCAGACGACGATGTCGTTGGCGGGGCTGTCGGTGGCCGATTCGCGCACCGCGCCGATGACTTCGGCGTCGTAGGGCAGCTCGCCGGCCGGCGGCGCGGCGCTCGTCACTTCGCTCACGCGCGCGGTCCACGACGCGGCCAGGGTCTGTGCGCGCGCCGTCCATGCGGGATCGGCGCGCCAGCTTCCAGGTCGCAGGGCGGCGAGCACCACGCGCGCGTCGGCCACCAGGGCCACGCTGCCGCGCTTGGCGGCATCGAGGGCTTGCACGTTGAGGCCCAGCACCTTGGCGTCGGCCGCGAACAGGGCGTGCGAGCCACTCGTGAAGTCCTGCAAGCGTGTGCCGATGGCGACGATGAGGTCCGCTTCTGCGGCCAGAGCATTGGCCGCTGGCGAGCCGGTGACGCCGATGGCACCGACGTTGAGTGCATGGTCCCAGGCCAGGCTGCCCTTGCCGGCCTGCGTCTCGGCCACCGGCACGCCATGGGCAGTGGCCCAGGCGGCGAGCGTGGCACCCGCCCGGCTGTACAGCACACCGCCGCCGGCGATCACCAGCGGCCGGCGCGCGGCGCAGAGCAGCTCGGTCGCGGCCGCGAGTTCGCGCGCATCGGGCGCAGGGCGGCGGATGTGCAGCGTTGCCGGTTCGAGGAACGACGCAGGGCAGTCGAAGGGCATCGTCTGCACGTCCTGCGGCAGCGCCAGGCAGACCGGGCCGCAGGTGGCGGGGTCCGTCATCACCTGCACCGCACGCGGCAGGGCGCTGAGGATCTGCTCGGGCCGGGTGAGGCGGTCGAAGTAGCGCACCAGGGGGCGGAAGGCGTCGTTGGCGCTGATGTCGCCGGCGGCGAAATCTTCCACCTGCTGCAGCACCGGGTCCGGCGCACGCGAAGCGAACACGTCGCCGGGCAGCAGCAGCACCGGCAGGCGGTTCACATGCGCCAGCGCCGCGGCGGTGAGCAGGTTGGTCGCGCCGGGGCCGATCGAGGTCGTCACGGCCATGATGCGTTGGCGGAAGTGGGCCTTGGCGAAGGCGATCGCGGCGTGCGCCATGGCTTGCTCGTTGTGGGCGCGGTAAGTCGGCAGCGCGTCGCGCTGCGCGGCCAGCGCTTCGCCCAGACCCGCGACATTGCCGTGGCCGAAGATGGCCCAGATGCCCGCGCAGTAGGGCAGCAGCGTGCCGTCGTCGAGCTCAATGCGCAGCGCGGCGAGGTGGCGCACCAGCGCCTGGGCCAGCGTCAAGCGAACGGTGTCGGTCACGGCATTTCCTCGTCAAGGCCCTTCGACAGGCTCAGGGCGAACGGGACTGGTGCCGCCGCACCCGTTCGCCCTGAGCTTGTCGAAGGGCTCGCCACGTGCACGCCAAGCCTCGACAAGCCGGCCAAAGCGCATGCCGACTTGCTCGATCAGCGCCGCATCATCGATTTCGCCGCACATCCAGGCGCGGCTGGCGTCACCCCAGATCGTGCGGCCGACCATGAAGCCCTTGACGATGGGGTGAGTCGCCTGCACGAAAGCCGCCGCCAGCGCGTCGAGCGGCTGGTTCAGGCCGAGGATCACGGCGCCGCGGCATTGCGGGTCGCGCTCGGCGATCAAGGCTGCGAGCTGCGCCCAAGAGTCGGCAGCCATCGGCGCCAGCTTCCACCACTCGGGCTTCAGGCCCAGGTTGTAGAAGCGCTTGACAGCGCGCAGCACGATCTCGTCGCCATCCCTTCCCGTTCGGGCTGAGCTTGTCGAAGCCCCTGCTGGCCCTTCCGCAAGCTGAGGGCGAACGGGGGCGGGCGGTGGGATCACTTCGAGCAACAGTTCGTGGCCGCTGGCGCGCGTGGCTTCCCAGAGTTCGAGCAGACGCTCTTCCTGGGCCACGCGCAGCGTGGCCTCGTCGTCGGGGTGGTAGCTGACGAGGCATTTCACGACCTGCTCGCGCGGCCACGACAGCAGCGCCGTGCCGACCGAGCGCGTGCCGTCGAAAGCCAGCGGCCGCGAGCCCGGCAGCTCGACCGGGCGGCCGACCCACCAGCCGCGGCCGGTCGCGGCGTTCAAGGCGTCGCTGCCGTAGCGGCCGTCGATCAACACACCCCAGCCCACCGACTCCGTTCGCCCTGAGCTTGTCGAAGGGTGGGTGGCATGCGCGCGCGGCCCTTCCTTCGACAAGCTCAGGATGATCGGGAATACAGGCTCAGGGCGAACGGATACGACGTCGAAGCGCAGCGC
>JANNGJ010000079.1:0-3420 GCA_031403815.1 Burkholderiales bacterium
GATTGCCCGTTTCACCCGAAGCGGGCTGCGCCCGCTTCGACTCGTCTCTGTTGCTCTGATCCTCACCTCGCGGTGGACGGCCGTTAGCCGCTGCGCTGCTCTGTGCAGTCCGGACCTTCCTCCAGTGCAGCCTTTCGGCTCTTGCACCAGCGACGGTCTGGCTTGCTTCACGGCCGGGATTCTCCCATGCCAGGGTGTTGTGCCGCGGCGCCCTTGCTGCTCGACGCGCCCCTCCGATGCCGCTTGCCTGCGACAACTTCTCCAGCCTGTTCGAGTTCCTGCCCATCGGCGCCTACCGTTCCTCGCCACGGGGCCCGCAGGTGCGCGCGAACCCGGCCTTGGTCGCCCTGAATGGGCATGCCACCGAAGACGAACAACTGGCCCATGCGAGCGACATTGCGACGGAGTGGTGCGTCGACCCGCAGCGGCGCGCTGAGTTCATGCGCTTGCGGGAGCAGGACGGCAGCGGCAAGGGCTTCATCTCTGAAGTCCACCGGCACAAGACGCGCGAGCGCATCTGGATCAGTGAGAACGCCCACTTGGTGAGGGCAGCCGACGGCGCGGTTCAGTACTACGAGGGCACGGTCGAAGAAATCACCACGCGCGCGTGCGCCGAGCAGGCGCTGCGCGAAAGTGAGCAGCGCTGGAAGCTGGCCCTGGACAGCAGCGGCGACGGCGTCTGGGATTGGGACCTGCGCACCGGGCGCGAGACCTACTCCCCGCGCTTCTATGAGCTGCACGGCGACCGCCACGGCGATGTCGATGAGCAGGCTCAAGCTTTCGACGAGCTGGCCCACCCGGACGAACGGGCGCAGATGCAGGCTGACCGCCAGGCCCACTTTGACGGGCGTGCGCCGCGCCACGTCAACGAGCACCGCATCCGCGCCAAGGACGGCAGCTGGAAGTGGGCGCGTCGCGCGGCCTGGTGATCGAGCGCGACACTGCGGGCCGCCCGCTGCGCATGATCGGCACCCATGCCGACATCACGGCGCTCAAGCAGGCCGAGGCCCTGCGCCACGAGCGCGACAGCGCCGCAGCCGCCGATTTTGCCAAGACGGATTTGCTGTCGCGCGTCAGCCATGAGTTACGCACGCCGTTGAACGCGGTGCTCGGCTTCGCCCAGTTGCTCGACCAGGCCGCAGCCTTGAACGAACGCCACCAGGCCTGGCTCAAGCAAATTCTCGTCAGCAGGCGTCACCTGTTCGCCTTGGTTGACGATGTGCTCGACCTGTCGAGTGCGCAAAGCGGCGAGATCAACGTGACCGACAACAGCGGTCAGGGCATGAGCGCGGCGCAGCTGGCGCGCCTCTTCAAGCGCTTCGAGCGCTTGGGCGCTGAGCACTCGGGCGTGCAGGCGTTTCACCGTGGCACTGCAGCGCGCCGCCACTTTGCCGAGCTGAGGCTCGGAATACACTGCCGGCGCGCAAAGGGCGCGGCAGTTGCAGAGGGGCGGGAATGTCGTCGATCGGGTACATCTTCGGGTTCATCGGTGCGGCGCTCACGGTCGCCAGCTACTTGATGAAAAGCATGATGCCGCTGCGCCTGGTGGCCTTGTCGGCCAACGTCTTCCTGGTCATCTACGCGGTCCAGGGCGGCTCCTGGCCCACCGTGGTGCTGTACCTGGCGATGATCCCGATCAACCTGAAAAAGGTCTACGAGATCCGCAAATTGGTGCAGGCGATCCAGCATGCCAAATCCGACACGCCGATCAGCGAGTGGTTACTGCCGCATATGACCCGGCGCATGGCCAAGGCCGGCGAAACCCTCTGGCACCAGGGTGACGTGGCCACCGAGATGCTCTACGTCGAGAGCGGACGGCTCAATCTGCTTGAGTACGACGAGGCCATCGGTCCGGGCTCGCTGGTGGGCGAAATCGGCTTGTTCGCGCCCGACAACCGGCGCACCCGCACCATCGTCTGCGCCACCGATTGCACGCTTTACAGCTTGTCAGCCGATGGCATGGCCAAGCTGTATTACCAGAATCCGCAACTCGGATTCCATGTGATGCGCCTGATCGTGGCGCGCCTGATGCACGACGTGGATGTTGCGACCAAGCGGCGCGAAGACCGCGCCCACATCGACGCTGCTGCCGCCGCCGCGGCCCCCGCGGCGGGTTGAAGGCTCAGCGCGGCTGCTGCAGCGCGGCGATGCGCGCTTCGATCGGCGGGTGACTGGAGAACAGCGCCATCAGGCCGCTCGGTGCGCCGTTGATGCCCATGGCCTGAACCGTCTTGGGCAACTCGCCGGGCGGCAGGCCACCCAGACGGGCCAGGGCGTTCATCATCGGCTGCGTGCGGCCCATCAGGTCGGCAGCGCCGCGATCGGCACGGTACTCGCGGTGGCGCGAGAACCAGGCCACGATGATGGCCGCCACCACGCCCAGAACGATGTCGAGCACGATGGTCGTGACGTAGTAACCGATGCCGGGGCCCTGGTTGGTGTTGCGCAGCACCACCTTGTCGACGAAGTAGCCGATCACGCGCGACAGGAAGACGACGAAAGTGTTCATGACGCCCTGGATCAGCGTCATCGTGACCATGTCGCCGTTGGCGATGTGCGCCACCTCGTGACCGATCACGGCCTCGACCTCTTCGCGGTTCATGCCTTGCAGCAGGCCGGTGGACACAGCCACAAGGGCCGAGTTCTTGAACGCACCCGTGGCAAAGGCGTTCGGCTCGCCTTGAAAGATGGCCACCTCGGGCATGCTGATGCCGGATTTTTCAGCGAAGCGCTGCACCGTCGCCACCAGCCATTGGTGGGTGGCATCGGGCGAATCATTGATGACCTGGGCACCGGTGCTCCACTTGGCCATCGGCTTGCTGATCAAAAGTGAAATGATGGCGCCGCCAAAGCCCATCAGCGCGGCAAAGCCGAGCAAGGCGCCGAGGTTCAAGCCGTTGGCGGTAAGAAAACGGTTCAGGCCCAGCACATTGGCCATCACGCCGAGCACCAGCATGACACCCAGGTTGGTGACGAGGAACAGGACGATGCGTTTCATGGGGCTCCGGCAATGGGTGGGTCGGGGACGGCGCAGATGTTAGGGCGCTCTCACAGCATTCAAGCGTTGCGGCCGAAAGACCTTGGTATCCGTGTAGAAAGCCGGGTCCTCATTGCCCGGCCACCAGCCTGGAATGCCCAGCACCGGCAAGGGCAGGAAGGGCTTGGCGGCCCACTGCGCCGCGGGCCATGCCAGCGGGTCTCCCAGCACCACGAAGGCCGTCAGCCCCTTACGAGGGGCACTGGCCAGCTGCGCCAGCAGGGCATGGCCGAAGACCTCGAAGCCGGCCCCGGACCACAGCGCGCGGTGGGTGACGAACAGGGCCGTCCAGTCGCGCGCCGCCAGCGCCTGGGCCAGCGGCGGCGGTGCGTCGGGCCACAAAGCGCCGTGCTCGTCGAACAGGGTCAGGGCATCGCGCAGGG
>JANNGJ010000080.1:0-2977 GCA_031403815.1 Burkholderiales bacterium
GCCCGCTTCACCCTTCTTTACGGAGCGGCAACGCAAACCAGTCCGCCGCTCGCCGAGCGCTGCCGTTGTGAGGGGGCGCTTGCGCATCCCAAATCAACCCCAGAGGAGCCCACCATGAAGACCAGCCAACTCATCGCCGCCGCCCTGCTGACTTTGGCCGGCGTCGCCGCGTCGGCCCAGACCGCCGCCCCGGCGCCCGGCGCCAACACGCCGCGCATCGACCAGCGCCAGGCGAATCAGGAACAACGCATCGACCAAGGCATCGCCTCCGGCCAGCTCAACAAGCGCGAGACGCGCCGCCTCGAGAAGGAGCAGGCGCACATCAACAAGGTGGAAGACAAGGCCAAGGCCGATGGCAGCGTCAGTTTGCAAGAGCGCAAGCGCCTGACCGCGATGCAGAACCACAGCAGCCGCGACATCCGGCGCCAGAAGCACGACAAGCAGACAGCCGCCAGCGCTGCTGGCAAGTAAGGCCGGCTCAGTCCGCCTCGCCGTCGCCCAGGCCGGGTGCGTCGCGCCCGGCCTGGGCGACTTCGTAGAGCCGGTTGCGTGGCGCCCCCGTCAGCGAGGCCGCCAGGGCGACAGCCTGCTTGAGCGGCAACTCGGCCAGCAGCAGGCGCAGGCTGCGCTCGGTGGCCGCGTCGAGTGCTGCTTCTGCCGGTGCCGCGGCGCGCTGCGCATGCAGCACCAGTACAAACTCGCCGCGCGTGCGGTTGACGTCGGCCGCCAGCCAGGCCGGTGCATCAGCCGCCATCAATGTCACCACGGTCTCGAACTGCTTGGTCAATTCGCGGCCGAGCGTGAGGCGCCGCGTTGGCATCTGCGCGGCCAAGGCGCCGAGCAGTGCCGCGATGCGGTGCGGGGCCTCGAACAACACCAGGGACTCCGTCTGGCGTTTGGCCAGGTCGGCCAGCACGCTGTCGCGCTCGCCGGCCTTGGCCGGCAGAAAGCCGCAGAACCCGAACCCTTGCGCCGCAGTGTCACCGGCCACGCTCAGCACAGCAAGCACGCTGCTGGCCCCGGGCACCGGCACGGTGGCGTAACCGGCGGCCTGCGCTGCCGCCACGAGGGTGGCGCCGGGGTCCGACACCACGGGCGTGCCAGCGTCACTGATGCACGCCACGCGCTCGCCGCGCGCCAGTCGTGCCAACACTTGCTGGGTCGCGGCCTGTTCGTTGTGTTGGTGCAGCGCCAGCAAAGGCTTGTGCAGGCCAAGGTGGCTGAGCAGCGAGCCGCCGACGCGGGTGTCTTCGCAGGCCACGGCATCCACCAGGCCGAGCACATGCACTGCGCGCAGCGTCAGGTCGGCCAGGTTGCCGATCGGGGTGGCCACCACGTACAGGGTCGCGGCGGGATACTGCTGCGCACCGGCGGCGGCAGCCGCAGCCTGGTTGATGATCGCGGCAGACGCGATGGAGGTGGCCACGATGTTCTCCCGCCGCAAAGCGGCAACCGACAAGCAAGTTCGCGGCGATGCGGCCGAGGCCCGCGCGCTCGCGCACTTGAAGCAGCACGGCCTGACGCTGGTCGAGCGCAATTATCGGGTCGCGCGCGGCCCGTACGCGCGCGGCGGCGAGGTCGACCTGATCCTGCGCGAGCCCGACGGCACCCTGGTGTTCGTCGAGGTGCGGGCCCGCGCCGACGCCAGCCGTGGCGGCGCTGCCGCCAGCGTCAGCCAAACCAAGCGTGCCAGCCTGGTACTGGCCGCCCGCCACTACCTGCTGCGCTTTGCGGCCCCGCCGCCTTGCCGCTTTGATGTGGTGGCCATTGACGCGGGTGAACTGCAATGGTTGCGGGCGGCCTTTGACGCGGCTTGATGCAACCCGGAACCGAGTGCGCGAGGCCGTGTCATATCATCCATCATCATGCTTGAACAGCGTATTCAGCAGCAGTTCTTCGAAAGCGCCGACTTGCTCTCGCAGACGGCCGAAGCTCTCTCCAAACCCACTGCCGCGGCCGCACAGGCCCTGCTCGGCTGCATCACGGCAGGCGGCAAGCTCATGCTTTGCGGCAGTGGCGCGTCAGCCGCCCTGGCGCAGCATGTCGCGGCCTTGATGGTTGGCCGCCATGAACGAGAGCGCCCGGGCTTGGCCGCACTGGCCGTTGGCGGCGAGACGGAAGTGCTGGCCCTCGGTACCCCGGGCGACCTGCTGCTGGCCATCAGCGCCGCCAGCCCGACCGCAGCGCTGGTGGCCGCCGTCGCTGCGGCGCAAGCCAAGGACATGACGGTGGTGGCCCTGACCGGCCCCGACGCCGGCGCACTGCTGCAGCGTTTGAGTGAAACCGATGTCCACATCGCGGTGCCGCACGAGCGTGCGGCGCGCATCCTCGAGGTCCACACCCTGGTGTTGCACTGCTTGTGCGACGCCGTGGACCTGCAACTTCTTGGCGAACAGGAGCCGACATGACCCATCCCACCCTCTTGTTGCTGCGCCGCGTGGCGCTGGTGACGCTGGCCGCGGCCAGCCTGGGAGGCTGCGCCGCCCTGGTGGTCGGCGGCGCCCTTGGCACCGCCTTCGTCGTCAGTGACCGCCGCACCTCGGGCGTGCAACTGGAAGACCAGGCCATTGAACTCAAGGCCGTCAACCGAATCCGCGAAGCGGTCGGTGAGCGCGGGCATGTCAACGCCACCAGCTACAACCGCACCATTCTGCTCAGCGGCGAGGTGGCCAGCGATGCCGACCGCACTGCGATCGAGCAGACCGTGTCGCGCATCGAGAACCTGCGCTCGACCGTCAACGAACTGGCTGTGATGGGCTCGAGTTCGATCACTGCGCGCTCCAATGATGCGATCCTGACCAGCAAGGTCAAGGCCAGCTACCTCGACGCCAAAGACATTCAGGTAACGGCGTGACGTTGATTTCCTCAAACGTTTCTCCCGCAGATCCGCTCAGTGCCATTTAAAAACCCGCCTTTAACTCGCCACTCGAATTACACCACAAATTTGCTTATCGTGCTGCGTGAGCAGATTCCGAGC
>JANNGJ010000081.1:0-8847 GCA_031403815.1 Burkholderiales bacterium
TCCCCGGCCGCCCTGCGCGCCGAATGGCTGCCCTTGCTGGCCAGCCACCCCGCCGCCGAAGTGGTGCAGCAATGCGGCTCCGGCGTCACGGCCTGCCACAACCTGCTGGCCCTGGCCCACGCCGACCTGGGCGACAGCCAGCTCTACCCCGGCTCCTGGAGCGAGTGGTCAGCCGACCCGACACGACCCCAGGCCACCGGCTGATTCAGAGCTGAGTTCCGTCGATCGACGGTCGCAGTTGGCGACACCGGCCGGTGCGCACCTTCGCACCTTCGCACCTTCGCACCTTCGAGTCTTCGAATCTGCGCATGAGTTTGCGTGCTGGCATGCCCACATGCCTGCGTCGGCGCGAGATCGGGCCACTGGGGCACCCTGCTCCGCTCATGTCCCCCGGCTTCGCCTCCTCCTTTACTTCGCTGCGCAGGGCACCCCAGCGGCCCGATCCACCCCCAAAGATGGCATGCCGTCGTCCCACGCCACCATGGTTGTAGGCCGCGAGCGTGGGGTGGCCGCTGTAGCGAAGTAGAGGAGGAGGGACAGGCGAAGCCTGGCCCGGGGGACATGAGCGTAAGCGGCCACCCCGCGTTCGCGGCACGCACCAATATAGGCACGCACCGCTAGAGGCACCCACCGCTGCAGGCGTGCACCGCTGCAGGCCCGCACCGATGCAGGCAGGAGCAGATGCAGGCATGAACAGGCCACCACAGCAGCCGCTTGACATGGCGCAAACACCGCCTAAGCTGGCCCTGGCACAGTGACCAGCAACCCCGGAGGCCCCATGTTCAAACGCATCCTCGTTCCCACCGACGGCTCAGACATTACTGCCACTGCGGTGAAGACCGCCCTGGCGCTGGCCAAGCTGCATGGCGCCGTGGTCTACGCCATCAGCGTGAAAGAGCCCTTCCCCTACAGCGCGATATCCGAGATGCAGCCGGTGCCGCCGCAAGAGTTCTACGACGCGCAGGAGCGCATCGCCGCAATGCGCGTGAAGGCTGTGGTGGATGCCGCCGCCGCCGCAGGCGTGGTCAGCAACGGCCACACCGTCGAAGGCCTGCATGCGTGGGAGGCCATCCTCGACCACGCCAAGGCGCAGCAGTGCGACCTGATCGTGATGGCCTCGCACGGGCGCCGCGGCGTGGCGGCCCTGCTCTTGGGCAGCGAGACCTCGCGCGTGCTCACGCACAGCACGATCCCGGTCCTGGTTGTGAAGTAGGCCTGCGCGGCCGGCGCTCGGCTCAGTGCTGGTGCAGTAGCTGCATCAGGAAGGCCAGCCCCAGCCCGCCGGCAATCCAGGCGATCTGCACCAGGGTATCGCGCAGCGGCAGGCGGCGCTGCAACTGAGGCAACAAGTCGGCCACCGAGACGTAGATGAAGCTGCTGGCGGCCACCACCAGCAGATAGGGAAACAAGGCTTCCCAGGGGCCAACGATGAAGTACCCCACCACCCCGCCCAGCACCGCGGCCAGGCCGGAAATGGCGTTGTAGAGCAGCGCCCGAGCGCGCGTGAAGCCGGCGTTGAGCAGCACCACGTAGTCACCCACCTCTTGCGGAATCTCGTGCGCAATGACGGCGAGTGCCGTCACCACGCCCAGGCGGGTATCGGCCAGGAAGGCCGCGGCGATGATGACGCCGTCGCAGAAGTTGTGGATGCTGTCGCCGACCAGCACGCTCCAGCCGCCGCGACCGGCCTGCTCGGCGTCGAAACCATCGTGATGGTCATGGTGCGGATCGTCGCCCTCGTGGTGATGGGCGTGGCGGTAAAGCTCGGCCTTCTCGAGCAGGAAGAAGAACAGCAGGCCGAGCAGCAGGGTGACGAACAGCGGTTGCGGCGCCGCCGCGCCTTCGAAAGCTTCGGGTAGGATCAGCAGCAGTGCTGTGCCCAGCAGCAGGCCCGCGGACAGGCTGACCAAACTCTTGACCAGGCGGCCGAGCACATGCACCGTCAACGCGGCGGCAATCAGCACCGACAACAGGCCGCCGGCGAAGGTGGCCAAGACGATGTAGCCGAGCGTCATGCCACGCCGTGCGCCTTGAACCAGGCCAGGCAGCGGCGCCAGCCGTCTTCGGCCTCGGTCTTTCGGTAGCTGGGCCGGTAGTCGGCGTGGAAGGCGTGCGGAGTACCCGGGTAGAGCACGATCTCGGAGCGGATGTTGCCGGCGGCCTTCAAGGCCGCGCGCATCTGCTCGACGCCCTCGTTCGGGATGGCGCTGTCGTCGCCACCGTACAGGCCGAGCATCGGCGCTTTGATGCGCGGCGCCACCTCGATGGCCGTGCGGTCGCCGGCCGCATAGGCGCGTGCCAGCGGCCCGTACCAGGCCACGCCCGCGACCAGGGCCGGGTTGTGCGCGGCATACATCCAGACGATGCGCCCGCCCCAGCAAAAGCCGGTGATGCCGAGCTTGCGCGTGTCGCCGCCGTTGGCCTGGGCCCAGCCGACGCAGGCGTCCAGGTCGGCCATCACCTGGGCGTCGCGCGCCTGGTTGACCACCTCGCTGATCAGCTTGCCGGTCTCGCCGTAGCTGCCCGGGTCGCCCTGGCGCACGAACAACTCCGGCGCCAGGGCCAGGTAACCCTGGCGCGCGAAGCGCCGCGCCACGTCGGCGATGTGCTCGTGCACGCCGTAGATCTCGCTCAGCACCAGCACCACGGGCAGGTTCTTGCCGCCACTGGGCATGGCGCGATAGACCGGCAGGCTGAAGTCGCCCACCTTGACCACGACTTCGCCCACGGTCAGGCCGACGCTGTCGGTTTTCACCATCGTCTGCGCCGTCACCGGCAGCACCGCGGCGGCAAAGCCACTGCCCAGGCTGGCGCGCACGAAGTCGCGCCGGCCGGGGTCAGGCAAAGGGCGGGCCGGCTCGGTGGATGCGTCAGTCTTGGACATGGTGGGCGGGGTGGCTGTGAGTGGGGATTCTAGGAGGCCGCCCCCTGTTCGCTGCGGCGGTGTCCCGCGTGGCAGACCGCACAATGCCGGCCATGCCGATTACCCTGCCGCCCGCCGACGCCCCGCTTGCCGCCATCGACATGGGCTCCAACAGCTTCCGGCTCGAGATCGGGCAGCTGCATGCCGGCCGCTACCGTCGCCTGTTCTACCTGAAGGAGAGCGTGCGCCTGGGCGCCGGCCTGGACGCCAACGGCTTCTTGACGGACGAGGCCGGCGAGCGCGGCCTGGCCTGCCTGCGCCGCTTTGCCGAGCAGTTGGCTGGCAATGAAGAACGCGCTGCGCTCGCCGCGACGCAAGTGCGCGCAGTGGCCACGCAAACCCTGCGCGAGGCCAAGAACCGCGACGCCTTCCTGCTGCGCGCGCAGGCCGCGCTCGGCCACCCGATCGAGGTCATCTCCGGCCGCGAGGAGGCGCGCCTGATCTACAGCGGCGTGGCCCATCTGCAGCCGAGTGAGGTGCCGCGCCTGGTCATCGACATCGGCGGGCGCTCAACCGAGATGATCCTCGGCAGAGGCATGCTGCCGTTGCAGGCCGAGTCTTTCGCCGTGGGCTGCGTCAGCCTGACCCTGCAGCACTTTGGCGGCGGCCACTTGACGGCCGCCGCCTTCCGCGCCGCCCAGGTTGCCGCCGGCGCCGAACTCGAAGAAGCCCTGCAGCCCTTCGCGCCGCAGCACTGGCGCGAAGCCCTCGGCTCCTCGGGCACCGCCGGCGCCGTCTCGCAAGTGCTGGCGGCCAATGCCATCGACGGCGGCGTCATCACGCCCGCCGGGCTGCGCTGGCTGATCGAACGCTGTGTGCGCGCCGGCCACATCGACCGCCTCGAACTGCCCGGCCTGAAAGACGAGCGTCGCGCCGTGCTGGCCGGCGGCCTGGCCTTGCTCTACACGCTGGTGGTGCAGTTCGGCGTCCAGGCCTTGCAGCCAGCCCGCGGCGCCTTGCGCCAGGGTGTGATCATCGACCTGCACGAACGCCACGCCGCGCTGCGCCACCGGGGCACCGGGGCCACGGGCGACATCCGCGACGCCTCGGTGCGCGGCCTGCAACGCCGCTTCGCGATAGACACCGCGCAAGCCGCCCGCGTGCGCCGCATCGCCTTGGCGCTGTATGCCGGCGTTGCCATCAACCAGGATGCCGACGCCAGCATCCAGCGCGAGAGCGACCGCGAACTCGGTTGGGCCTGCGACCTGCACGAGATCGGCATGATGGTCTCGCACCACGACCACCACCGCCACAGCGCCTACCTGCTCAGCCACATCGACGCGGCCGGTTTCTCCCAGAGCCAGCAACGCCAACTCGCCACCTTGGTGTTGGGCCAGCGCGGCGGCCTGCGCAAGATCGAGGCCGCGCTCGGCCAGCGCGCATTCGCATTGCAGGTACTGGCGATGCGCCTGGCCGTCATCAAGTGCCACGCCCGCGGCGCCGTCGACAGCGCCGCCCTGCGGCTTGAGCGCAGCCCTCTCGGCGCACGCCTGCACTTCTCGCCCGAGTGGGCTGCCACCCACCCACGCACCCTGTACCTGCTGCAGCAAGAGACCCAGGCCTGGGCCCGCAGTGGCGTGCTTGAACTGGTGCTGGACGGGCCGGCGACCGAGCTTTCGGGCGGCTGAGGGCCTTGCGCTTCAGGGGAGCGGCTCCGAGCAAGGCGCCGGGCGCGACCTGGGCAGGGCTCATTGCGCAGCAACGCGAAGGCCGTGCCCTGCGGGTTCGCGTTAGAACGGCTCACGAGGGTGTCTGAAACCGTCCCATCGTTGACGCTTTTGCTGGCCCTTCACGTTGTCCTTCAGCGCGTCGCGGCTGGCACTCTGCGCGTCGCGGCTGGCGCTGTGCGGCGGCGGCTCACACTGGAGCGGTCTTCGCTTCGCTGCGACTTCGTTGCGCTGCTCGGCCTGAGGTCGCGCCGAAAAACTCCCGCAGCGCGCTTCGTGCACTGACTCGTCGAAACTGTTTGACCAAAGCGAGCACAGCGAACGGCGGGAGTTTTTCGACGGGGCCGCAAGCCCGAGCACCGCAAGGCAGTCGGTGTACTCACCGACCGCCACAGTGGCGCGCTGGCGCCTGCCCGGGCGCGACTTTGCTGCGCCAGCAGCAGCCCCCCGCTCCCGGACGCACATCGGCATCAATTGAGCGCTGGGCTCAGCCCAAGAAGCATTTGCCCGAGCCCAACCTAAACAATCAACAGCGCGCGGAAGTCGTTGACGTTGGTGAAGGTCGGCCCGGTGACCACCAAGTCGCCGAGCGGCGCGAAGTAGTTGTAGGCGTCGTTGCGGTCGAGGAAGTCGGCGGCTTTGAGGCCCTGCGCCAGGCCTCGCGCCAGGGTGTCGGGGCTGACGAGTGCGCCAGCGTTGTCTTCGATGCCGTCGATGCCGTCGGTGTCGGCGGCCAGCACGTGCACGCCGGGCTCGCCTTGCAGCGCGATGGCGCAGCCCAGCAGGAACTCGGTGGCGCGGCCACCGCGGCCCCCCTTGTGTTTCACCGTCACCGTCGTCTCGCCGCCCGACAGGATCACGCAAGGCTTGGCAAAGGGCGCGCCGCGGCGTGCTACCGCGCGCGCCAGCGCGGCATGCACCTTGCCGACCTCGCGCGACTCGCCCTCGATCTCGTCGGACAGGATGTGCGCCGCGATGCCGGCGTGGCGCGCCAGCGCAGCCGCGGCCTCGAGGCTCTGCTGCGGCGTGGCCAGCATGGCCACACGGTGGCCGGCAAATCCCGCGGCGCCGGGTTTCGGGCTCTCGTACGCGCCGCTCTCCAGGCCGGCGCGGGCCACGGCCGGCAGCGCAATGCGGTAACGGTCGATGATGGCCAACGCATCGGCGCAGGTGGTCGGATCGGGCAGGGTCGGGCCGCTGGCGATGACCTCCGGCGCATCACCCGGCACGTCGGAGATCAACAGCGTGAGCACCGGGGCCGGCGCACAGGCGGCGCCGAGGCGTCCGCCCTTGATGGCAGACAGGTGCTTGCGCACGCAGTTCATCTCGTCGATCGACGCCCCGCTGAGCAACAGTGCGCGATTGACCTGTTGCTTGTCTTCGAAGCTCAGGCCCGGAGCCGGCAGTGAAAGCAGGGCCGAGCCCCCGCCCGAGACCAAGGCAATCACCAGGTCATCCGCGCCGAGGCCGCGCACGGTCTCGAGCATCTGCAGTGCGCCGCGGCGCCCGGCCTCATCGGGCACCGGGTGCGCCGCTTCGAGCACCCGGATGCGGCCGGGCTGTGCGGCATAGGCCGGCGGTGTGTGCTGGTAGCGCGTCAGCACCAGGCCTTCAAGTGGTGCGTCGGCCGGCCACAGTGCGTCCAGCGCAGCGGCCATCGCGCCGCTGGCCTTGCCGCCGCCGATGACCACGGTGCGTCCACGCGGCGGCGCCGGCAGGTGCGGCGCCATCACGGCGCGCGGCATCGCGCGCTCCACCGCTGCGGCGTACAGGCTGCGCAAGAAGGCGGCGGGGTCTTGAAGGGGCACAGGTCGGGTCATGGCGGGGCCGCGTGTGGGACCCGCAGCGTACCGCGGCTTCAGCTACCGATGGCGTCACCGGCCCACAGGCCCTCGATCTGCGGAAAGTTCCAGTCCTGGCGTGGCTCGCGCCCGGCGATGCGCTCACTGCTGCGGCTCAGGTCGAGCACCTGCTGCGGCAGCGGCAGGTTGGCCTTGGTCGAGAAGAAGACCTTGACGATCGGCAGGGTCAAAGTCTGCGGGTTCTGTTCCACCACCACCGCCAGCTTGCCCGAAACCAGGCGCACCAGGGAGCCGGTCGGGTAGATGCCCAGGCTCTTCACGAAGGCGACAAACACCGGCGGGTCGAAGTGGCCCTGCCAAGTGGCCATGCGGGCGATCGACTCGGCGGGATCCCAGCCGTCCTTGTAGGGTCGGTTGGAGGTGATGGCGTCGTACACGTCGCAGACCGCACCCATGCGCGCCAGCAGGCTGATCTGATCGCCAACCAGGCGCTTCGGGTAGCCGGTGCCGTCGATGCGCTCGTGATGGTGCAGGCAGACATCGAGCACCGCGTCACTGACGGCCTGGCCGGTGCGCAACAACTCCCAGCCACGCTCGGGATGGGTGCGCATGATGGCGAACTCATCGTCGGTGAGCTTGCCGGGCTTGTTCAGTACCTCGGGCGGCATCAGCGACTTGCCCAAGTCGTGCAGCAGGCCGGCCAGGCCCGCCTCGCGGCAGGCCGCATCGTCGAGGCCCAGGCCGCGGCCGAGCGACACCATCAGGGCGCACACGGCCACCGAGTGCATGTAGGTGTAGTCGTCGGCCGTCTTCAGCCGCGCCAGGCTGATGAGGGCCTCGGGGTTGCGCGCAACCGATTCGGAAATGTCGCGCACCAGCCCCTGGCACTGCTCGGCATCCAGCGCATGACCCATGCGGGCCTCGGCGAACATCGTGCTCACTGCAGCGTGCGAGCGGCGACACAGCGCGGCGGCGCGGTCGAGTTCATCGGCCATTGAAGTCGGTTGCACCGGACGCGTTGTCGGGCTGGGCCAATCGGGCGGCGTCGGCGCGGTCGGCGCCAAGCCCAGCCCCGCCTGGGCCGGCGGGGCGGCGGACGCGATATCCAGGCCCTTGGCCACATCGATCCAGCACTCGCGCACACCGCTGGCCTGCGCGGCCTGCAGGTCCTCCGGCTTGTCGAAGACGAAGCGGTTGCGCCAGAAAGGGTGATCGATCCAGGCGCCCTCGAAGCGCTCGAGGTACATCCCCAGACGCAGGTCGGCGACGGCAATGCGCTTGAGCATGGCTGCTGCCTGCGCCGCCACGTCAAGCCACCTGCGGCAGCTTGAAGTGCGCCACCACCGCTGACAGCGCGTTGGCCTGCTGGTTCATCGACTGCGCCGCGGCCGAGGCCTGCTCCACCAAGGCCGCGTTCTGCTGCGTTGATTTGTCGAGCTGCGAGACGGTGGCGTTGACATCGCTGATGCCCTGGGTTTGCTGGTCCGAAGCGATGGTGACTTCCCCCAGCAAGGCGTTGATGCGTTGCACGGCTTCGACGATGGACTGCATGGTGTTGCCGGCCTGGGCCACGACCTTGGCGCCGCTCTCCGTCTTGAGCACGCTGCTGTCGATCAGAGCCTTGATTTCGCGCGCGGCGGCCGCGCTGCGCTGCGCCAGGCTGCGCACTTCGGCGGCCACCACGGCAAAGCCCTTGCCCTGCTCACCGGCCCGCGCGGCCTCGACCGCTGCATTCAGGGCCAGGATGTTGGTCTGGAAGGCGATGCCGTCGATGACGCCGATGATGTCGGCGACCTTGCGCGACGAGACCTGGATGTCCTGCATCGTGGTCACCGCCTGGCCGATGATCTTGCCGCCCTGCCCGGCCACGGTGGCGTTGTCGGAGGCCAGTTGCGCCACCTGCTTGGTGGTGTCGGCTGTATGTCGCACCGCCGATTGCATCTGCTCCATTGCTGACGCACCGCGCTCGAGGTTGGCTGCGGTCTCTTCGGTGCGCCGTGCCAGGTCGTCGGTGCCGGCCGCCAGCTGGGCGCTGGCGGTTGCCACCTCGCCCGCCGCGTGGCGGATGGTGCTGATGGTCTGGGCGAGCTGCACCCGCATGGCGCTGAGGCTGGCCAGCAGGTCACCGACTTCGTCGGTGCCCCAAAAGCTGGGCTCCTTCGTCATGTCGCCCTGGGCAATGCGCTCGATGTGCCGGCTCATCTGCTGCAGACCGCCGTTGACGACCAGGGCGAAGCTGTAGAACAGGTAAGCGCTGAGCAGCAAAGAAAATGCGATCACGCCGCCGACCGTGTTGCGCCGCGTCTCCAGGCTGCTGATGCGCTCTTGCACGAGCTTGTCGAGCTCGACGGCCGCCGTCTTTTGCAACGCCAGGAAGCCGGCCACGGCCGTGTTGCCGCTGGCCAGGATGGCGGCCGCGTCGGACCCCACCGCCACATGGTCGAGCAACTGGTTC
>JANNGJ010000082.1:0-3181 GCA_031403815.1 Burkholderiales bacterium
GGCCGTCCTGGTGCACGCCCAGATCGACGAAGGCGCCGAACTGGGCCACGTTGCTCACGGTGCCTTCGAGCAGCATGCCCACCGCCAGGTCCTTGATGTTCTCGATGCCGTCGGCCAGCTTGGCCACCTTGAAATCGGGGCGCGGGTCGCGGCCCGGCTTGTCAAGCTCGGCCAGGATGTCCTTGACCGTGATGGCGCCAAAGCGCTCGTCGGCGAAGGCCTCGGGCTTGAGCGTGCGCAACACGTCGCTGCGGCCAATCAACTCGCGCACCGGCTTGCCGGCGGCCGCGGCGAAGCGGTCCACCAGGGCATAGGTCTCGGGGTGCACGCCCGAGGCATCGAGCAGGTTGTCGCCCCCGGTGATGCGCAGGAAGCCGGCCGCCTGCTCGTAGGTCTTGGCGCCAAGCCCGGCCACGTCGAGCAACTGGCGCCGGTTGCGGAAGGCACCGTGGGCATCGCGCCAGCGCACGATGGCGCCGGCCACCGTGTTCGACAACCCCGACACGCGGGCCAGCAGCGGCGGCGAGGCCGTGTTGAGGTCCACCCCGACCGCGTTGACGCAGTCCTCCACCACGGCGTCGAGTGAGCGCGCCAGGCCGCTCTGGTTCACATCGTGCTGGTACTGGCCCACGCCGATGCTCTTGGGGTCGATCTTCACCAGCTCGGCCAGCGGGTCCTGCACGCGGCGCGCGATGCTGACGGCGCCGCGCAGGCTGACATCCAGCTCGGGCAACTCCTGGCTGGCGACTTCGCTGGCCGAGTACACAGAAGCGCCGGCTTCGCTGACCACCAGCTTCTGAATTGCCGTGCCCGGCGCGTGTTGGGCCACCAGCGCGATCAGCTCGCCGGCCAGCTTGTCGGTCTCGCGGCTGGCGGTGCCGTTGCCGATGGCGATCAGGTTCACGCCGTGCGTGGCGGCCAGACGGGCCAGGGCGTGCAGGCTGCCGTCCCAGTCACGGCGTGGCTCGTGCGGGTAGACCGTGGCCGTCGCCTCGACACGCCCGGTGTCGCTGACGACAGCCACCTTCACGCCCGTGCGGATGCCCGGGTCCAGCCCCATCACGACACGCTTGCCCGCGGGGGCGGCGAGCAGCAGGTCGCGCAGGTTGTCGGCAAAGACCTTGATGGCGGTGGCCTCGGCGGCCTCACGCAGGCGTGCGAACAGATCACGCTCCAAGCTGAGCGACAACTTGACCTTCCAGGTCCAGGCCACGCACTTGCGCAACAGCTCGTCGGCCGCGCGGCCCTGATGCCGCCAGCCGACATGGCGGGCGATGCGGCCTTCGGCCAGGCTCGGCTGGCCGAAGGCCACCACTTCGTCGAGCGCCACACGGGCATCCAGCACTTCCAGCGTGCGGCCCCGAAACACCGCCAGCGCGCGGTGCGAGGGCACGCGCGCGATCGGCTCGGCGTAGTCGAAGTAGTCACGGAACTTAGCCACCTCCGGCTGCAATTCGTCCTTGCCGCTGGCCAGGGTGGCCACCAGCCTCCCCTCGGCCCAGAGCCATTCGCGCAGCGGCCCCACCAGCGCCGCATCCTCGGCCCAGCGCTCGGCCAGCAGATCACGCACGCCGTCCAACACCGCCGCGGCATCGGCGAAGCCGGCTTCCAGCGTGATGAAGGCAGTGGCCGCCACCAGGGGGTCGAGCGTCGGATCCGCCAGCAGACGGTCGGCCAGCGGTTCCAGGCCGGCCTCGCGGGCCATCGCCCCCTTGGTGCGGCGCTTTATCTTGTACGGCGCGTAGAGGTCCTCGAGCTCCTGCTTGGTGGGCGCCGCGTCGATGGCGGCCTGCAGCGCGGGGGTCAGCTTGCCCTGTTCGTCGATGGCCTTGAGCACGGCGGCGCGGCGGTCCTCGAGTTCACGCAGGTAGGCCAGACGCTGCTCGAGCGCACGCAGCTGGATGTCGTCCAGGCCCTCGGTGGCCTCCTTGCGGTAGCGTGCGATGAAGGGCACGGTGGCGCCGCCATCCAGCAGCGCGACGGCCGCGGTAACTTGTGCCGGGCGTGCCGACAGCTCGGTGGCCAACAGGGCCACGATGCGGGTTTCTGCAAGGATCTGTGACACGGGTGCGATGTGCGGCTGAAAACGAAGCGCGCGAGTGTGTCACAGCCCCGCCGCGTCACCACATGCCGCGCACCTCGTCGACGTCGACTTGCAGCTTGACGAAGGCCTCGCCCCCACGGTTGGCCACCGGCTTGCCGCTGTGCGTGCCACTGGCGCCAACGTACAGCACGGTGCCGGCCGAGCGGCGCCAGGTCCAGGTCAGCGAACTGGCCTGGCTGGCGTCGCGCGCGGCGGCCACGCCGGGCTCGGCGAGGCGGTCCAGGCTGGTGCGCTGCAAGATGGCACGCAGGTTCATGCCCGGCGCCAGGTGCCACACCGCCAGCAGTTGCGCCGCTGTCTCTTGGTAGGTGCGCTGGCCGCCAGCCTCGAGCCAGGCGAGCGAGAAACTCGGCTCGATTTCCAGGCGCCGCAAGGGTCGGAAACGCGAGCTGAAGTTCCAGCGCCCGCCGCTGCGCACGGCGGCCACACTGGCATCGGCCAGCTTGCCCAGGCTCAGGTTAGTGTCGAGCAGCGGCCACCACGGGGCCGGCGTCATCACCAAACCGCTGGCGACGAAGCGTTCTTCGAGCAGGCCTGAGGTGGCAGACGTGCGCACCTTGGACACCACGTTGGCCTCAAGCCACCACTCCAGGTTGCTCTTGCCGGTGCTCCACAGGCCAGGGCGCAGGGTCTGGCGCACCACCTGCCCGCTGGCCCGGTCGGTGGTGTGTTCAGCAAACATGTTCAGAAAGAATTGGTTGAAGGGCCCGACACCGGCCCAGCCCTCGGCGTGAAAGGCATTGATCGAGCGGATGCCGGCCTGGTTGACGAAACCGCTGTCGTGGCGAAAGCCGCTGTCGATGTCGTCGATGCCGAGCGTGCTCTCGCTGAAGTCGGCATTGCGCAGGAACTTCAGCACCCGACGTTCGCCGCGCGTGGCCGGGCCGCGCGCGAGCCCGCCGCTGGCGTCGGGCTGGGCCGTGGTGTCGGCGTGCAGCCACTGGCCGCGCACGCGCCAGGTATCGTTGATCTGCCATGCCATGTCGGGGCCGAGCACGGTGTTGTCGCCCAGGCCGCGCTCGTAGCGCCGCGCTGCCAGCACGCCGCCCCAGGTGAAGTGCCCCTCGTCGCTCTTCA
>JANNGJ010000083.1:0-3557 GCA_031403815.1 Burkholderiales bacterium
GCCACGGATGCACAGCGCGGCGCAGGCCTTGTGCACCTTGCCGCTGGAGGGCCGCATGGCGCCGAACCAGCACTTGCTGTCCAGAATCTCGCCGGCCAGGTTCACATCGCCCAGCGCCTGCAGGGCCGGGAAGTTCAAGGCTGCGTCGGGTTGCGCAGCGCTGTCGCGGCGAATCCAGTCGCCCACTTCGTCCACCGCCAGCATGGCGTGCGGGCCGCGCTGGATCAGGCTGCCGGTAACGACCACCGGCACGCCCGCCAGTGCGCCGATGCGCGCGGCCACGCCGCACTTGCCCAGGCACGACAACAAGGCCGTGCGCGGCCCGCCGCCCAGGTCGAGGGTGCGCAACATGGCATAGGGTTCGGCGCTGACGATGCCTCGCCACTCGCGCACGGCATCAGGGTCCCAGTTGCCTTTGCCGGGTGCGGACTGCACAGCGGCCAGGCCAAAACCCAGGCCGGCGGCCGCCGTCGTCAGGCCCAGGCCGGCGCGCAGAAAGAAGCGGCGGTCGGCAGGGGGGGTGTCAGCCCAGCCAATGAAGAAGGGCTCGTCGCCAGGGGAGCGTGAACTCATGCGCTTGCGGCCTCGATGCGGGTGGGAGTCACCGGGGTGCCGGGAGCTTTGGGTTGGCGATGAACGAACACCACGCCCTGCTCGATGCGCGTGGCATAGGTGGCGATACGCTCACTGTAGGGAGCTGGCGAGCAGCCGTCTTCGGGCCGGTACTGGTAGCCATGCCAGGGGCAGGTGATGCAGCCGTCGATGACACGGCCCTCGCCCAAGGGCGCGCCTTGGTGGCGGCAGACGTTGGACACCGCGGCCACCTTGCCGTCGTAACGAAAAACGGCGATGCGCTCGGCACCTTCAGGCTCGACGATGCGCGCGCGGTTGTTCGGGATGTCGTGCACCGCAGCCACCCGAAGCCATTCGGGGCCCAGGGGCGCGCGCACATCGGGTTGCGATGCCCACCACGCGGTACCCAACTGCAGACCCGCCACCGCTGTGGCGCCGGCCACCAGGGCCAGCACGTTCAGGGGGTGCGCGTTGGACTGCAAGGTGCCCAGCGCCACGTGTGCCACCAGCAGGGCATAGGCGACATACACCGACAGATGAATCGCCTTCCACAGGCCCGGGCCGAGGTTGGTGTTCCAGAAGTCATGGCTGGTGGCGGCCATCACAAACAACAGCAGCAGCGCGATCAGCCCCAGTGACTCGAAGGGAAAGCCGGCCAGCGAGTCGTAGCGCGGGTTGGACACCAGCAGCGACACGAGCGGGTTCAGTTCACCAAAGCCGTGGTACCAGAGCGTGACCAGAACGCCA
The DNA here is from genome assembly GCA_031403815.1 of Burkholderiales bacterium. Lineage (GTDB taxonomy): Bacteria > Pseudomonadota > Gammaproteobacteria > Burkholderiales > Burkholderiaceae_C > CADEEN01. Next base: position 1,321 of record JANNGJ010000083.1, read on the forward strand.
TGCACCAGCGCCAGCACGAAGGTGGCCACGCCCAGGTGACGTCGGTTGTACAAGAACGGTTTGAAGCGCGGTGTCAAACGCGCCAGCGGACCGATGCACAGCAGAAAGGTCAGCATCAGGAAGGCCAGCGTGCCCGTCGCACGGATCAGCACTTGCAGGGGTGTGAAGCTCTCGCCCTCCGGCAGCCCCAGCGAGCTGCCGAGCACGAAGGCGACCAGGTAGCCCGCCATGCCGGCCAGCATCCAGGCGTCAAAGCGCTTCTTGAACGGTGTCCAGTTGACCGCGCGGTAGCCGTGCGACATCAGCCGCCCCATGTCAGCGACGCGGGGGCCAGAAAGATGGGCCAGTCGGCGTTGGCCGGCACGTCGCTGCGCCACAACAACGCCAGGGCGACCACCGCTGCGGCGCCGGGCACCAGCAGCAACCAGGCCAGGCGCTGCCACCTTCGATGAGCACGCTTCATGAGACGGGGGGCGCCTTTTGGTTCAAGCACTTCACCAGCATCAAGGGCCACAGCGCCACCAGTCCGGGCAGGATGAGCAGGCGGGCCGACCAGGGCATGTCGCGTGCCCCCGAGTCGATGCGGGCCAGTCCCAGGAAGGCGATCGCCGCCGCAAGCAGCGCGCCGATCACGAAGTAGACCGCGAGCACGACCAGCAGGCCTTCGGCCCAGGCCGAGCTCATGAAACGAGAGCCGCTGCGGCGGCGCTTGCGAGCAGAGGTCGAAGATGTGTCATGGCGAGGCGATTATGGCCACAGCCTTGTGTCGAGTCTTGCGCATGGCGGGCTGCTTCAGCTGGCCACGGCGCGGCGTGCCAACCAAGCCCGCTGCAACAGCAACGCGGCAGCAATAGCCAGCACCATGCTGGCAAGGGCCAGCCAGGCATAGGGCCGCAGCAACGGAATGCCGATGAAGATCAAACCGTCGTTGGAGCCGGGAATGAGCAGACTGCCGCAACCCATCAAGGCGCCGCCGGCGAAGGCGTGCAGCCCGTCAGACAGTGATGGTCTGGCCGGACGCCAGCGCCCCGCCGTCCAGCCGCCGATGAGCGCGCCCGCGTAGAGCGCCAGCAGCAACAGCACGGGCAGGGTCAGCGCCTGCCAGTCGCCGCTGTGCATGTTTTGGGCCAGCCGGGCCAGCACGTCGGTGTAGGCCCAGGGGCCGGCCAGCAGCAAAGTCAGCACAAAGGTGATGCCGATCACGATAGTGGCTGAGTGCGGCGCCCAGACGCGCTCCGCTAACTGCGTGATGTGGTGGCTTTGGCGGCGGCGTTCGCGCCAGTGTTCAAGCAGACCGGGGCCGACGCGCCACAAGGCGTAGAGGACGAACATCGGCGCCAGCCAGGAAGCGCCGCTCCACCAGGGCCAGGCGGTGGCTGCCGTCAACGGGATGGGCGCTTGGGGCTGGAAGATCGCCCCCACGCTGAGGCTGCCGACGTAGAAGCCGACCGGCGTTAGCGCCTGCGCCCATTGGCCCGAGCCCAGCCGGGCAATGGCACCAAAGACGCAGGCGCCGTTGACCCACGCGCCCAGGCCCAGCAGCAAGCCGCCCACCACTGTCCACTGCGTGATGTCGTAGCCACCGGGCATGCCGCGCATCCAATGTGCCAACTGCGCCAGGGCCAGGCCGCCCACTACCCACAGCGAGGCCTCGAGCATCGCGGTCAACCGGTGCGCGCGGCGCTGGCTCAGCACTTCGTCCACGGCCGCCACCATGCAGGTGCCACCACGCTGGATGGCAAAGCCCATCAGGCCCACGCTCAGGATGGCCACCAGCCACACCGCCGTCATGAAGGTGCTCCCGCACCGGCGCCGTGGAACTTGCAGACCTCGTGGATGGCGTGGTTGCCGTTGATTTCGCCGGTGTGGCGGCGCAGGAATCCGCTGGCGAGATCGAACACCCAGCCGTGGATCATCGGCCGCCGCCCGACCTTCCACGCGTCCTGGATGATGTGGGTCTTGCCCAGGTTGTTGACCTGCTCGATCACATTCAACTCCACCATGCGGCGAAAGCGGGCCGCCTCGTCGAGCACGCTGAGCTGCGGCCAGAAATAGTCCTGCGTGTCTTTCACGGTGCGCAGCCAGTTGTCGATCAAGCCGTGGTCGGCGTCGCCCATGGCCGCCTTCACGCCACCGCAACCGTAGTGGCCGCAGACGATGACGTGCTGCACCTGCAGCACGTCCACCGCGTACTGCAGGACCGAGAGCAGGTTCATGTCGGTCTGCACCACCAGGTT
>JANNGJ010000084.1:0-2654 GCA_031403815.1 Burkholderiales bacterium
CTGGGTATCAACCTCGTCATCGCCCCCCACGGTGGGCGTGTTTTCCTTGATGAAGGCGCCCAGGCTTTTGCGCAGATCCTCGATGTTGGCCGCGCAGGCGCGCAGCACTTCAGCCGCCGACGGGTTGTCGAGCAGCGCCAAAAGCAGATGTTCCACGGTGATGAACTCGTGGCGCTGCTGGCGCGCCTCGACAAACGCCATGTGCAGACTGACTTCCAACTCTTGCGCAATCATGCGGCCTCCATAATGCATTGCAGTGGGTGCCCGGCGCGCTTGGCGGCGGCGTGCACCAGTTCAACTTTGGTCGCTGCGACGTCCTTGCTATAGACGCCACAGACACCACGACCCTCGTGGTGGATTTTGAGCATGATTTGCGTTGCCGTGTCGATGTCGCGCAGGAAGTATTCCTGCAATACCAGCACCACGAACTCCATCGGCGTGTAGTCATCGTTGAGCAGCACCACCTGGTACATTTTGGGCGGCTCGACGCGCTGTTCCTGCCGCTCCGCCAACACCGTGCCCTGGCCCTGATCGCGGTCGGGGCTGCCCTTTGTGTCAGGGGCTTTGGGTGCGGGGGACGGTGGCTCGGTGGGCATGCAGCGATTCTATCGAGTCGGTTCTGGCCGCCCGACTGGCAGGGTATCTGGCGTCGACTGCCCAGGAGTCAAGGGCCGCAGGCCCCTTGAAAGTTCGGCTCGACATTGCCTTGACACGGCCCCGTCATAGTCTGGACAATTGCTCGGCTTGCAGTTCGCAGTGCGGTAGCAGGAGATTCAAAATGGCTTTCGGCAGTGTCAAATGGTTCAACGATGCCAAGGGTTTCGGCTTCATCGAGCCCGAGGGTGGCGGGGGCGACGTGTTTGCCCATTTCTCCTGTATCCAGATGGACGGCTTTCGCACCCTGAAGCAAGGCGCTCGGGTCTCCTATGATCTGGTGCAGGGCCCCAAGGGCGACCAGGCGCAGGCGATTCAACCCGTTGATCCGCAAGGCTTGCCGCTGGCCCCCGTGGTGGGCGCCACCGCAACGGCCTGATCGCCGAGGCATCTTCGCTTCGGCAAGGGCCCGCGTCAGCGGGCTGTTTCATGTGCGCTTGCCGACCCCAGCAACGCTGACTTGATCACTCAAGCCCGCCGCTGGCGCTTGTAGCGCAGGCGCCGAGCCTCTTTCGGATCGACCGCCAACGGGCGATACACCTCGACCCGGTCACCGTCGCGCAGCAAGCTGCCCAAAAGCTGGGGCCGGCCCCAGACACCGCAGGCTTGGCCGTCGAGGGCCAGGCCATGCTGCTCCAGCAAACCGCTGGCGCGCAGCGCGTCACCCACGCTGCTGCCTGGCGGCAGCTCAAGCGTTGCCACTTGCACCTCGCGCGGCGCCGGGCTGAATGCCACTTCGATGCGCAGCGCGCCCTCAGCGCGGGCCATGAACCTGCTCTGCACGCTCGACGAAGGAGTCGACAAAGGTGTTGGCAATGCGGTCGAACACGGGGCTGACCACCGCTTCCAGGGCTGCGCTGGCAAAGGCATAGCGCAGCTCGAACTCGATGCGGCAGGCCTCCGGCTCGCCGTCTGCAGTGCTGCCTGCGCGCGCCAGCGGCAGGAAACGCCAGGCACCTTCGAGGGCGGAGAACGGCCCGTCGACCAGCTGCACTTGAACCGCCGCGTTGGCCTGGTGCAGGTTGCGTGTGGTGAAGGCGTGGCGCACGCCGCCTTTGGCGAGCGTCAAGCGCGCCGTCATGCCGACATCACTGCGCTCCAGCACCTCGGCGCGCTCGCACCAGGGCAGGAAGCTCGGGTAGTCCTCCACCGCAGTCACCAGCGCGTACATCTCGCGCGGCGAGTACCAGAGCAGAACCGACTTCTTCACGTGCTTCATACAATCGAGCGATTCTAGAAGCCGTCCCCCATGTCGATTGCCGAGAACCGCCGCGCCCGTTTCGAGTACCACATCGAAGAGACCTATGAGGCCGGCATGGTGCTGAGCGGCTGGGAGATCAAGGCCATTCGCGCCGGCCAGGTGCAGTTGACCGATGGCTATGTCGTGATCCGCGACGGCGAGTTGCACCTTATCGGCTGCCGCATCAACGCCCTGCGCTCGGCCTCGACCCATGTCACGCCCGAGGCCGACCGGACCAAGAAGTTGCTGATGCACAAGGCCGAAATCCGGCGCCTGATCGGCAAGGTCGAGCAGAAGGGCCTGACCCTGGTGCCGCTGGATCTGCACTACAAGGGCGGCCTGGTGAAGGCCACCATCGCCCTGGCCAAGGGCAAGGCCGAGCACGACAAGCGCAACACTGAGAAGCAGCGCGACTGGGACCGTGAAAAGGGACGACTGATGAGACACAATGTCTCATCGGGCCCAAAGGGCTGAGCGGCGAAGCCGATCAACGTCCGTTTCGCGCGCAGCGCAAAAAGGCCGCCTGATGCGGCACAAGGTCAGCGCAAAAGCCTGATCAGGCGCCCAGCGCCACCAAGGCCTGCGCGCAGTCGGCGATCAAGTCATCGACCGCCTCGAAACCGAGCGAGAAACGCACCACCGTGCCGCGCCAGGCTGGCCGGCTGCGCATCGTAGGAGCTGTCGCACGAGCCGTGTTTGAGCAAATCCATGAGCAACTTGTGGCTGCCGCCCAGCAGATTCAATGCGACCACCTCAGTCT